>CAYSUA010000011.1:22282-25507 GCA_964433795.1 uncultured Desulfobacteraceae bacterium
GGAATTGGCATTCAGTCTTCAGTTTTCGCCCATATATGCCTTTCGGACCATTTCATTTTTCTGCAGGTTTTCCGACGAGTCGCTGAGCACCACCGCGCCGGTCTGAATAACGTACCCCCGGCTGGCCACCTGCAGTGCCATCCGTGCATTCTGTTCCACCAAGAGGATGGTGGTACCTTCTTTGTGAAGCCGCTGAATCGTATCGAAAATACTATCCACCAGCACCGGTGCCAGCCCCATTGAAGGTTCGTCGAGTAAAAGCACCTGGGGATTGGCCATCAAGGCACGCCCCATTGCCAGCATCTGCTGCTCGCCGCCGCTTAACGTACCAGCCACCTGCCGGCGCCGTTCATGCAGCCGGGGAAACAGGCTGAACACCTTGTCGATATTGCTTTTCGTCTGTTGCTTGTCCCGGCAGGTAAAAGCCCCCATATCGAGGTTCTCCATTACCGTAAGCTGACCGAAAATCCTCCGACCCTCCGGAACCTGAATCATGCCCTTGGTTACAATTTGATGCGCCGGCAGAGCAGTTAGGTCCTCCCCCTCCAGACGCACCGAACCCTGACGGGGCCGCAGCAAACCGCTCATGGTCTTCAAGGTGGTGCTTTTACCCGCCCCGTTGGCGCCGATCAATGTTACGATTTCGCCTTTGTCGATGTTCAACGAAATATCCTTTAGGGCATGGATCTTTCCGTAGTAGGCGTGTACATTTTCGACTTCGAGCATTGCCATATTTGTTCACCTCAAAAAATTTGCATCCTTTATGTTATAGCCATCACTGTATTTCGGCCGCGCTTCCCCGGCCCAGGTAAGCTTCGATGACATCCGGATTCTTCTGGATCTCTTCCGGAGTTCCCTCGGCAATCTTTTTACCGTAATCCAAAACCGTCACGATTTCCGAAATTCCCATCACCACCCGCATCTGGTGCTCGATCAGGATAATCGTGATGCCCAGCTCATCGCGCAGGTGTTGAATGAAATCCATCATCCCCTGGGTTTCACTCGGGTTCATTCCGGCCGTGGGCTCGTCTAACAGCAGCAGTTTGGGCCGGGCCGCTAACGCGCGGGCGATTTCCAACCGCCGCTGTTCACCGTAGGGAAAATTCTTGGCCAGAAAATCGCCCTTACCGTTCATGTTAATAAACTCTAAAAGACGGTCCGCCTCTTCTCCCGCTTCTTTTTCTTCTTTCTGCGTTTTCGGCAGATTCAATACGATGCCGAGGAATCCCGACTTGAGATGACTGTGCAAGCCGACCAAGATGTTCTCCTTGGCCGTCAGATTGGGAAAGAGCCGGATATTCTGATAGGTACGGGAAATCCCCAAATGGACGACCCGGTCCGGGAGCAATCCCAACAGGGAATGGTTGTCAAATAGGACAGACCCCTCTTCAGCCTTGTAAAATCCGGTAATGCAGTTAAAAATAGTGGTTTTGCCGGCACCATTGGGACCGATGATGCTGTGGATGCTGTTTTCTTGGATTTCAACATTCAATTTATCCACTGCCACCAGCCCGCCGAATCGTTTTGTCATGTTATTTGCTGTGAGAATAGCAGCCATATATCCTCCTCAATACCGGCCTATGTCGCTGTGGACGGTTCTGGTTCACCGACATCGTTTTCCTCTTCTGCATGAAACTCCATTTTATGCCTCACTTCCGGCCATAGTCCTTCGGGTCTCAAGAGCATCATTGCCACAAGGGCGGCCCCATAGACCAGCATCCGGTATTCTGCAAACTCCCGCAGCAGCTCCGGCAATCCCACCAAAGCGGCAGCGCCGACGATAACACCGGGTATGCTTCCGATGCCGCCGACAATGATCAAACAGATAATGTTGATGGAGATAATCACGCTGAAGCTATGCGGATAGACCGAACCGAGTTTGGTGACAAAGATGGCACCGCTCAGGGCCGAGAATCCGGCCCCGGTGGCAAAGGCCAGCAGTTTGGTGGCCACCAGATTGATCCCCATGGCCTGGGCCACGTCCTCGTCCTCCCGCATGGCCATCCAGGCTCGCCCCAGCCGTGACCCCTTCAGACGGAGTGAAATGAAGACCACAAGAATACAACCGGCCAGGATAAAGTAATAAATCTGCTGGGGGGTTATGAACTGATATCCCATGATGGCGGCTTTGGGAATCTTTCCGGCTCCCTGGGCCCCTCCCAGCCAGGGGCGTAAAAAATCTGAAAGTACGAGAATCCGAATGATTTCGCCGAAGCCCAGGGTGGCGATGGCCAGATAATCACCCCGCATTTTCAGAACCGGGATGCCGAGCAGGATCCCGGAAAAAATCCCCAAAATAATGGCAAAGGGAAGTGCCTGCCAGAAGGTCAAGCTGAAAAACCCCAGTTCCGGGGACGTTAAAACGGCGGTCACATAAGAACCGATGGCGAAAAATGCCACATAACCGAGATCCAGCATGCCGGCGTATCCCACGACAATATTGAGCCCCAGACCCAACAGCACGTAAAGGCCCACTATGGTGAGCACTTCGCTGAGAAAGAGGCCGAGGATATGCGGCAACGCGAACAAAACCACTGCCAGTATGAAAAAGGCGCCTATCTTGATCCCGCGTTGGCTCCCTCCGGGAAGGTTCCCATAGCCGGTTTTAATATCCTGGCCCTTCCGGGCCCAAGCCGTCATCACGGCCGCAACCAGTATGATGATTGAAATGGAACCCGACACGGTGAGCCCGTTACCGGTAAAGAGCCACTCACTGACGACGGCCACCGGACCCCATGAAGCAATTACCGGTCGTATCAGATCCTGCAAAACGCCTGCGATGATCATGCTGGTCAGGGACAAAATGATGACCCGCCGGGTCAGTCGCGGCAAATAATAAAGAACGGCTGCGAATACACCGCAACCCATCCCCATCAAGAGAATGATGAAGATACCCGCGACCCCCTTGTGTCCGAGGGTCAACAGCTTATACAGCATGGGGGAAGCGTTGACCAGCATGTTTCGCAAATTGATCAGATTACCCACAATCACCAGCATGGCCAAAAACCCGCCTGTAATCGAACTTCCAATGACGGCGTTGAGACAACGGATGATCGGCTCTTCCCGGGTGGTGCGTTTTGCCGCAATGTAGCCCATCATCAGCCCCACTATCAGCAGCAGGACTTGCCCCATGGTGATGACTTCGGCAATGATGTCGCGTCGATGGAACGACTCCACCATCCCCACCAGTGCGATGATCAGTGCGACAACACCGCCGATGATGCC
>CAYSUA010000012.1:0-25277 GCA_964433795.1 uncultured Desulfobacteraceae bacterium
GCCCAGGGTGGTGGATACGGCGGCTTGAATAATTTCAGCGAAACTTCCCTGGCAGACCAGGGCCGGGTCGAATACAAAGAAAAAAGGGATCAGATATTTGACACCACCCAGCTTCATGGCCATGAGACCGACCCGGAAAGGTTTGGCGCCGGCAATGACGGCGGCCGGGAATGCGGCCAAAGCTACCGGGGGTGTAATGTAGGAGAGCATGCCCCAGTACATGACATACAGATGAACAGCGATTTCGTTTAAGCCGACAGTGATCAAGGCCGGGACCAAAACCATGGCCAAAAAGACATAACAGGCCGTAATCGTCATGCCCATCCCCAGAATAAAACTGGTGAGGGCCCCGAAAATGAGCATGTAGATCATCTTCCCGCCGGCCAGAGCAACGATCTCACGGGCAAAGGCGGCGGCAACTCCGGTAAGGGCCAGCGCTCCCAGAATCATACCCACTCCGGACAGGATGGCAATCAATTCGCTCAGAAGTTTTCCGGTGGATTGAATAAACAGTAAAAAGGAGCGCAGTGTGAAGCGGGTCTCTTTGCGGATCATGGCAGCGGCAAGAATAAAAATGACCGAAAGAAACGGCGCCTGGCTTTCCAATTGGATGATAAACAGCACATACAACAGCACGGCGATACCGCCAAGGTAAAACCATCCCTCTTTCAGGGTATCTATTAAGGAGGGAAGTTCACTTTTGGGAAGACCTTTGAGTCCCTTGCGGGCGGCATACCCATCGACCTGGATCAGCAGGCCAACGTAGGCCAGCACGGACGGAATGGCGGCCGCCAGGGCGATTTTTCCATAGGACACTCCCAAAAAAGCGGCCATGACAAAAGCCGTCGCGCCCATGATGGGCGGCATCAGAACCCCGCCGGTGGAGGCGGCACATTCAATTCCGCCGGCATAGTGTGCGGGGTAGCCGCTCTTTTTGATGGCCGGAATGGTGATCGATCCGGTGGTGACCACGTTTGAGATAACGCTTCCGCTCAGGGAGCCGAAAAGCGCACTGGACAAAACCGCCACTTTGGCCGTTCCGCCCCGCCTGGATCCCAGAAGGGCGCTTGAAAGGTTGAGAAAAAACTGCCCCCCGCCGGAGGCCTGCAGCGCTACACCGAAGATGATGAAACCGATCAGAATAATCCCAAAAACCTTCATCGGTATTCCCAGGAGGCTGGACATGCTCAGGGCATGATAGTTGGCAGTGGCGGTAAACGCGCGATGATAGCCTTCCAGAAATCCCGGCATATGAGCGGCATAGAGGGGGTAAAGGGATAGCACCAGAATGATGATGGCCAGCGATGTGCCGGCGGTCCGCCGTACGGCTTCAAGAACGACAATCCAAAGAATAATGGACATGATCATGATATGCGTGGGGGCGAAATAACCCCAGCCTCTTGTATTGATCTCGAGCCCATGGAACGCCAGATAGAGTGAAACCGCCGCGGTGAGGAAAAACAGAAAGACATCGACGGCAAAAATGATTTTTTCGGGTCCTTCTTTTTTAAGCGGGAAAAAAAGAAAAACCATCGAAAGATAAAAAGTCATCAACAGATAGAGATACGAATTGTCCATCAGCATGAAGCCGAGGCCCTGAAAATAGAAGATGTGATAGATGGCCAAAAGGATCCCCAAAGAGGAAAAGCCGATTGTCACCCATTGCCAGAAGCCGGTCAGCGTCCGATAGCGTGATTCTATTGATGGTGTCGGATGTTCTGGTGCCATAGTCTCCTGCGATTTACGTAGAAGTTATCTCAAAAAATCTTTTGGGCCAATCTTTGCGTTGGGTTGAGTATGTCTGCGGGTTGAATCTCAGACCCGCCTTAATATTAGCAAAAAATCTCCTTTTTGAGATGGCTTCTTGGTTGAATGTGAGAGGATTACATCTTCATAATAGGAGAGCAAAAGGATTAAAAGATCCTTTTGCTCTCTATGAAACTAAATGGGCAATTCCAAGGGTCGCTTTAAAATCCGGCCTCGGCACGTTTCTTTTTCCAGAAGTCGCCGAATTTGCGCATCTTCATTTTCTTTTCCAAGGCTTCGCTGAAAGCGGCATCCCAAACCTTCCTCAACTTGACCTGGCGAGCAAGGCGTGCTTGATTTTTAGCCTCGCGCTCCGCGTTCCACATGCCGATTTCCTTGTAATAGCGGATGGCCCCTTTGTGCATGGGCAGCGGATATTGGTCAAACAGGGCTATGCTTCCTTCCGGTGTCCAGTAGGCCTTTATGGCTTTGTGCTTTTTGGCATAGTCGGGATACGCCTCCACCAGAAGCTTTGTGATAATGTAGGCCTTGTCGTCGGGCAGAAAATCGTAGGCCAGGGTGACGGGGTAGGCATAGGATGTGGTTTGCAGCGGTTTGTCTTTTGAAAGGCCGGCGCCGATTGTGGCTGTAAAGCGTCCGTAGGCCGGGGCATGTTTTTTGACCCTGGCCCAGTTCTCATCAAGATCATGCGGCAACTCTAAAAAGCGAATGCCGTGCGGTTTGGCCTCCATCTGATAAGCCAGGGAGGCGGTGGGGTTGATGTGGGTGCCATCGATCTTTCCGGACATAACCATTTTTATGGAGGCTCCATATCCGGCGGCCTTTACCGGAATGACATCATCCCAGGACAGCCCGGCATAAGCCAGGTGAACTTCGCTGATCAGGGTCAGGGCTCCCGATCCGGGAAAGGTGGCAATTTTTTTGCCTTTCAGGTCTTTCCAGGATTTGATGGGGGAATCTCCCCGGAGACCCAGAGCCAGTCCCGGATGCTGGGCAAAATAAAGTGCCCGGACCGGTTGGGGGCCCCACTCAGAAGAGGCGTAATCTATCAGCCCTTCCTGCATAAGCCAGGAGCCCAAACCGTGGAAGGCGACTTCCGCACCTTTGAGACGGACCGGATAGACCCTGGGGATGTCGGTGCCGGCCGGGATGACCCTTATTTTTACCCCATGTTTTTCAAACAGGGTCGTTGCGATGTGTCCCACCATCATATACCCGCTGGAGCCGACATCGTAAGATGTCCAGGTCATTATTTTGGGAATATCCACGCCAAACCCAGGGTTGGCGCCTATAAAAATGGCTGCCAGCCCGATTAACAAGCAATACCAAGCACCTTTAAACCGTTTCATGATCTTACCTCCTTTTTTGATTGGATAAATGATCGAAAGTAGAAGCTTGAATCCTGATTGGTTAACGACTGTAATGTTGTGAATGATTGCCTACCGATTAAATCGCTTAAAGATATATGAAATAGACGGATACGGTGTCAAGCGAAAAACACCGGTTTATGACCATCTACAAAACCGCCTGTATGCTCATGAGCTAACTTGTAACAGTTCCCGAGACTCATCCGGGCTGGCGGGTTCCTTATCCAATGCCCGAATAATCCCCACCGCTTTTTCCACCAGTTCCCGGTTGCTTGAAGCGCGTTGGCCTCTGGCCAGATAAAGATTGTCCTCCATGCCGACACGGACATGCCCCCCCAAAAGTACCGATTGTGCGACCATGGGAAAACAGTCGGCGCTGATTCCGAAAGCCGCCCAAATCGACCCTGATGGCAATGCCTCCTTCATCATGATCATGTTTTTCGTAGAGGCCGGAATCCCCCAGGGAATGGCCATACAGAGCTGAAAGAGTGAAGGGTGGTGTACCTTTTCTGTTTTCAGAAGATGCTTGGCGATTTCAATATGCCCCATGTCGAACACTTCCAGCTCTGGCTTGATGCCTGCATCCAGAATGAGTTCAGCCATGGTTTCCACATGCGACACGATGTTGAGGAATACACGGTCACCGAAATTCATGGATCCTACATCGAGGGAGCACAGCTCGGGCTTAAGGCGCAGAACGTGTTCCACCCGTTTTTGCGGCATACACAGGGTCGATTCGGGACCGAACCCAATGGGATCCTTGTCATCCGGGACAAATCGTGCCCCCACCCCCGTGCTGAGATTGATGATCATATCGGATTGGTCTCGTATGCGGTCGACGACTTCCCGATAAAGCTCGAACTCCATGGAAGGCGTGCCGGTTATTACATCCCGCACATGGATGTGAACCACACTGGCGCCGGCTTTGTTGGCATCCAAGGCACTTTCGGCAATCTCTTTAGGGGTAATGGGTAAATTGGGTGTTTTGCGATCGCCGGCCGCCCCGGTAACCGGTACGGTAACAATAATCTTATCTGAATTCATGAGTATCAATCCTCCGTCAGGCATCAATAAAAAGAAATAGCCACCCGCTCACTTTGCTCGCTCGACTCACACGGACCAGTCTTCGCCAGGGCTACGCCGCGGCAGGCTGCACACGGAATTTTGCCTCCGCGACATGCGGAGCCAAAAAGCGCAATCGCTTCGCGATAAGAGCAAAAGAATTATTTCTGTCTGTGTGTGTCTGTGGCTAAATTAAAACTATTTTCCCTTAAAGTCCGGTTTTCGTTTTTCAAGAAACGCAGACGTCCCTTCCATGCGGTCATCGGTGGAAAAGGCGATGGTCTGGGCATGCCTTTCAAATTGAAGCCCCGAATGAATATCGACGTTTGATCCGACATTTAACGCCGCCTTCGACAAAGCGATCGCTATGGGGGCTTTGGAAATGATTTTTTGCGCCATCTCCCTTGTAACGGATAACAGCTCTTCCGGCCCGGAAACCACCCGGTTTACCAGGCCGATGGATTTGGCCTCATCCGCGCTGATAATTTCCCCCGTGAAAATCAGTTCTTTGGCTTTGCCGATTCCCACAAGCCGCTGTAGTCTTTGGGTTCCGCCCATCCCCGGAATAAGCCCGAGATTCACCTCAGGTTGTCCGAGCTTGGACCGATTGGTGGCGATTCGGATATCGCATGCCATTGCAATCTCGCATCCGCCCCCCAGCGCATACCCGTCGATGGCGGCGATTACCGGCTTGTCCAAATTTTCAATATCATTCAGTGTTTCCTGTGACTCGCTCTTCAATACTTCCAGCGTTTCACGGGCCTTAAGTGTTCGAATGTCCGCACCGGCCGCAAATGCTTTTCCACCGGCTCCGGTTAGGATAACCACACGCACTTCTTTATCGAAACGGCAGGTGCGGATCGCGTCTCGGATTTCCGCAATGGTTTGGGGATCTAAAGCATTGCGAATTTCCGGCCGGTTTATGGTGATCATTCCGATATTTTCTTCTCTATCCAACAAGATGTTTTTATACTCCACCGAAAACCTCCTCTCTTTTTATTAAAAAGCTCCAACCGGAATTTCGGAGACTTCCCGACCCGTGGGTAACAACGTTTCAATACGCGCAAAGGTTTGGGGCAATGTGATATCGGTAAAATAGGTCGCCTGCATGATCTTTCCTGTTAAAAAATTATTCTTGTTTCCCTCAGTCATGATCTTATGCGCAAGGATTGCGAGGTCCAAAAGGCGCCACGACATTAATACCTCACTGAAACAAAGCAGTGCCGGGTAGGTGCATGCCGCCCAATAAAGCGGATTCGAGGTCATCCGGTCCTTTAATTTTAAAGCCGTTTCACTCAGTTGTTTGAGGACATCATGCAAGGCTCGGACGTTATTGCCCAAAGACGGATGATGGATATTTTTTTCACAAAATCTTTCCACCTCTGTATTGAAAGCAATAAAGGGCGCTCCTTCACTGATACGCATTTTTCGCCCCATTAGATCCATGGACTGGATACCGTTGGTTCCCTCGTATAAAGACAGGATTTTTGAATCCCGCAAATATTGTTCCAGGGGATAATCCTTGCAGTAACCGTATCCGCCGAGGCACTGAATCGCCGTCTCGCACACTTTGAATCCCATTTCTGAACAATAGGCCTTGATGATCGGGGTAACAAAGTCGACCAGATGCTGGTAATGGACCCTTTCATGATCGTCTGAAAGCTCCAGTGCCAGATCCGACCAATATGCACCCGTATAAATCATGGATCGCATCCCGTCCACCACGGCCTTCATCCACAGCAGCATCCTGCGGATATCCGGATGGTCGATAATGGGAACATCTCCCTGCTTTCGGCCCGCCACATCTCTTCCTTGAAAGCGGTCTTTTGTATATGCCAGTGCGTTTTGGTATGCCGTGCTCGCAAGCGCCATTCCGCTGACCCCGGTATTTATCCTGGCCGCATTCATCATCTGAAACATGTGGGCCAGACCTTTGTTTTCTTCTCCGCAAAGATATCCCACACATTCATCGCCGGATCCAAAATTCAATACACTTGTGGGTGAGGCATGAAGGCCGAGCTTCTCCTCTAAACTGCTGCAAGTAACATCGTTCGGGCCGGCAAGGGAGCCGTCAGGATTAATTCTCATCTTGGGCACGACAAAAAGAGAAATTCCTTTAATTCCGTCCGGGGCCCCTTTTATTCGGGCCAGTACCAGATGAATGATATTCTCGGTAAGATCGTGGTCACCCCAGGAAATAAATATTTTCGACCCTTTGATTTTAAAATGAGCTCCTTCGCGAAAGGCTATGGTCTGGGTGTTGGCGAGATTGGAACCGGCGTCCGGTTCCGTCAGGCACATGGTACCGGCCCAATCCCCTTGAAACATTTTTGGAACATAGCGCTTTTTGAGTTCTTCTGTGGCAAAGCTTTCGATCAAGTGGGCGGCACCATGGGTGAGGCTGGGAGCCATGTTGAAGGCCTGACACGCACCGTACATGAAATCGTTGATGACGATTCGCATCATGTGGGGAAAGCCCTGTCCCCCATACTCGAGATCTCTTGCCGCTGCAATCCATCCATCCCTTCCGTATTGTCTGAAAGCCGTCTTAAACTCGGGAGGGCTTGAGACCGTTCCATCCTCAAATCTCACGCCCCATTTTTCCCCGATCTCCTGCAGAGGGTCCACCACACCCTTTGCAAAGCTGAGAGCCTCTTTCACCAGCAAGTCGAGTGTTTTTTCATTCAGATCCTTATAACGGTTGAGTGCGCATAATGAACCGTATTTGAGCTGGTCTTTCAAAATGAAAAAAATGTCTTTCTGATTTATTTTAAAATACCCCATGATTCTCTCTTCTATTCTTTACGGGTTCCATCCGGATTATACTCATACCATCCCTTGCCTGTTTTCCGACCCAAATGACCGGCCTTTACCTTGCGCCGTAAAAGCAATGGGGGATACCAGCGGGGATCTCCGGTCTCTTCATACATGGCCATCATTGCGCTGTGGGTAACCTCAAGGCCCACCATATCACCGATTTCAAATATCCCCATTTTTCTTCCGGATGCCAGCCGCAACCCTTTGTCAATGTCTTCCACTGTCGCCACCCCTTGTTCCACAAGGCGCATGGCCTCCATGGTCGAAGGATAATTGATCCGATTGATGACAAAGCCTGCCACATCCCGGTTGACCATGATCGGTTCCTTTCCGATCCTGAGGACAAACGCTTTACCGGCCTGGGCAGTCTCGTCGCTGGTGGAAACACCTCGAATCACTTCTACAGCCTGCATCATGGGAACCGGGCTGAAAAAGTGGAGACCCAAAACCTGTTGAGCGCGGTTGGTTACGGCAGCGAGCTCGGTTATGGGAATTGCAGATGTGTTGCTGGCTATAATTGTATCGGGGTCGCATTCTTGATCAAGTTTTTTAAATATTTCCTGTTTGAGGTCTTTCCTTTCGAATACAACCTCTATGGCCATGTCAGCCTCGGCAGCGTTTGAAAAATCGGTGACGGGCTGAATCCGTTCCAGAATGGTATCTTTATCTTCAGACAACTTGCCTTTCTCGACGAACTTGCCCACAGACCAGGCAATGTTTTTCAAACCTTTATCCAAAGCTTCCTGGCCGACGTCGTTTAAATTTACATTAATACCGGCCTGAGCACACACCTGAGCAATACCGCTTCCCATTAGACCGGCGCCCACAATAAAAACCTTATTGATTGTCATATCATCACCTCATCATCACCGATTTCAATTAAAAGTTGCAAAAGAGCATACACATAAAGCATTGAGTTTGACAATATTCCTTTTGTATAGGAAAAATGTATGGTTTAAATGATTGCGATTATGCACAAAGACGCAAGTGCTTGACTTGAGGTTTCTGCATAACCGGATAAATGATATCCATCCAAAATTTGAAAACCACTTGTCCATACCAGCGGGAAGTCGGCACAAACGGGCGATTGGCCGGAGACATCGTTTTACCATGAGAAAATTTTTTCAAAAAGCCACTCATATTATCAACGCTATCGTCGGCACGGAAAAAAAACAGAGAGGAACTCCCGAGCCCACGCATAATAAAGAGAAAGATAAAGAATCGAGTAAAGCAGAGGCACCGAGTTCAGCAAGGCCTTCTTCTGATTCCCAAAAACGTTCCAGACCCAGACGACCGCCACGGAGAAGACCTAGGCAGTGGACCGTTTCACAGTACGAAGTTCCCGTGGTTGAAGGCAAGACCCGATTCCACGATTTTAACCTTCCCGCGCCGGTGCTGCATGCCATCAGTGATCTTGGGTTCCAGTACTGTACTCCCATCCAGGCGGACATCCTCCCCAGTACACTCACCGGTAAAGACGCCAGCGGGCGCGCACAAACCGGAACGGGAAAAACCGCGGCATTTCTCATTACCGTCATCACCCGGATGCTTAACAATCCCATTCAGGGGAAAAGACAACCCGGCACACCCCGGGTATTGATTCTTGCCCCCACCCGGGAGCTCGTTTTCCAAATTACCGAGGAGGCACGCCTGCTCTGCAAATACTGTTCCCAAAAAGTCGTGGCCGTATTTGGGGGAATGGATTACAAAAAGCAGAAGAAACAATTGACTGCAGGCGCAGTCGATATCATTGTGGCAACACCCGGAAGGTTGCTCGATTTTCAGGGCAAACAGGATATTTCCTTGAATAAGGTGGAAATGCTGATCATCGATGAAGCCGACCGGATGCTCGATATGGGCTTCATCCCGGACGTCCGAAAAATCATCTACAGCACGCCGAAAAAAGATAACCGTCAGACCCTGCTGTTCAGCGCAACACTGACCGGAGAGATCACCCGCCTGGCTTCCCAATGGACGCGCGACTCAATATCGGTTGAAATCGAACCGGAACAGGTCGCAGTGGATACCGTGGACCAGATCGTTTACATCGTTACGGCAAAGGAAAAATTCACACTGCTGTTCAACCTCATTGAAAATAAGAAACTGGACCGGGTGCTGGTGTTTTGCAATAGACGGGACGAAGTATCCCGGCTTGCAAAAAAATTGACACGCTATGGGATCGACTGTTCGGTACTCTCCGGTGAAATTCCCCAGAACAAGCGGATGCGTCGCCTGGATGATTTCAAGGCGGGCAAGATCAGGGTACTGGTGGCAACAGACGTTGCCGGGCGGGGTATTCACATCGAAGACATGGACCATGTTTTCAATTTCTCGTTTCCGAGAGATCCTGAAAATTATGTGCACCGGATCGGACGCACCGGCCGTGCCGGTGCAAGCGGAACCTCCGTCAGTTTTGCCGATGAAGAAGATTCCTTTTATATCCCCGCCGTCGAGGAATTCATCGACCGAAAACTGAGTTGTATCGAGCCGGAGAAAGAATGGCTCACCCCGCCTACTCCGGTCCCTGAAAGAAAAAGACGAAGACCCCCCAGCAGGAAAACCGCTCCCCCTGCCCGGGGAAAATCGCGACAGGGTACCCGGCCTCGCCGACATAAAAGGCCCTCAAGTGGAAGTGGGGGGAGAAGGTGATCGGTGAACCCATTAACATCATTGATTCGGATATTCTGATCATCGGCACCGGAATCGCCGGGCTCAGCACTGCGTTGAAAGCCTCCGGGGCCGGCAAGCGGGTAGTGGTGGTTTCAAAGGCGGCTGTCGGAAAGGTAACGAATACGACCCTTGGGGGCGGTCTGTTTACCTGTGCTACGGATTCCTTCCCTGCCAAAGCCCATCTCAAGAAAACCATGGAAAGCGGTCGGATGATCAACAATCCGGTTATGGTCGAACACATGGTCAACCACGCACCGTCCCGGGTAAGGAACCTGATTGATATGGGCCTTAAAGGCCACTTTCATGAAACCGGATTTCGCTGTAGAACATCCGGTTATTTGGGAGGGCCTCATCTTTCATCCATCCTCGTTAATGCCTGCCGGAAAGCGGAGATTGAGTTTTTAGAACACATGATGGTGACGGACCTCTTGATAGACGGTGCTGAATGCCGCGGAGCCGTGGGATTCCACAAACAAAGCGGGAAAATCTTCGGGTTCAGATCCGAGGCCGTACTGCTGACAACGGGAGGTGCCGGTGCCATTTATGCCCATACCGACAATGCGCCAGGTGCCACGGGGGACGGATATTCCCTCATGATGGAAGCCGGACTGGAACTCATCGATATGGAATTTGTACAGTTCTATCCCACTGCGTACGCCGGAACCGGGCGCGCCCGAATGATGCTTCCAGCTGCTTTTGCCGACCTGGGTCCTATCCTGAATCGACTGGGAGAAGATGTCAAAAAAAAGTATCAGATTAAAGACAAACCGGTGGCCGTGGTTTCCCGGGATCGCCTCTCTCGGGTGCTGTTTAAAGAAATACAGATGGGAAACGGCATAGATGGGGCACTCCAGTTGGATCTTAGAGCCACCGATTTCGGTTCCATACCCAACGGTCATGCCATGGAAAAGACGTTTAAAAAGCGACTGGCCTTTGATAAAAAGCCGGTTCCGGTGGCACCGACTTGCCATCATACCATGGGGGGTGTCGTAACAGATGAAGCGGGCCGAACCGACCTGAAAGGGCTTTTCGCAGCCGGCGAGGTGGTGGGCGGCACCCATGGCGCAAACCGGATGGGTGGAAACGCCTATTGCGAGGCATTGGTGCTGGGAGAAGCGGCGGCCCGATCGGCTCTGGCACACCGCCCGAGCATGCAGGACGCTACCGATTTCAAGACCCTGGCCAAAGACACGGTGAAAAAAAGGTTTCGTTTCTTTGATGTTGATTCGGAATCGGAATCGAACCCGGCCATTCATTCTTCAAGGAAGAAACTGGCAGCAATCATGTGGGAAAAGGTCGGCATTATCCGGGAAGAAAAGACTTTGACAGAAGCTGTTGAGGAGATCGAGGTTGTCCTGGAATCGATCGAATCGCAGAAGGTCCGCACCCCCGGTGACCTATGTAAAATTCTAGAGTCCAGGAATGCGGCTCTGACGGGCAGAGCTATCGCTGCTTCCGCGTTGAAACGAACCGAGAGCAGGGGGTCTCACTGGCGCGATGATTTTCCACACGAAATTGAAGACTGGCTTCAGCATATACACGTTCAGATGATGGGGGGATCTCCTGAGATCCGACGGACCGTACCGATTTCCAAAATAAAAGAACAGCCCTGATCTTTACACGCTAAAGCTTCGGATTACGTTTGGATCCGGTTCAAGCCCCAGTCCGGGACCGGTCGGCACCGCAACCTTTCCATTGACCGGAATCATCTTTTCTCCCCACAATTCGCTCTCAAATTCGCAATATAGCCGTTCGAGCATCGGCGTCGATCGCTGAGCGGCATTGAGATGGACGGTTGCCACCTGCCCCGGTCCAAATATCGCACAGTGAGGGACAAACTCTACACCGTGAGCTTCACACAGTGCCCCGATTTTCATGACTTCCGTAACTCCCCCGGTTTTTGCCACATCCGGTTGAGCGATATCCACAGCGTTTTCACGAATCATTGCAACGAAATCGAAAAGACTGCCTGCATTTTCTCCCGAGGCGATGCGGTGAATCCCAAGCCGGCGAATCTTGGCGAGACCGCTATAGTTTTCCGGTGGCCAAACCGGTTCCTCGAGCCAAAAGAGTCCCAAATCGCTTAGTTCCTGACTGTAGTGGGTCGCCTCTGCCACCGACCACGGGCAGTTGATGTCCAGCATGATCTTGACATTCTGTCCCGCAGCAGCCACCGCCGCACGGATCGCTTCCATGTCCACCTCATGAAGCTTGATAAACCGATAACCTTTCTCCGCTGCTTTACGCGTTGCCGCTTCGACCTCCCGGACACCTCCGTAGCGCATCAGGCTTGCGTAGACTTCCAGCTCAGAAGTCATGGAGCCGCCCAGAAGTTGTGTGAGGGGCACGTTACAGGCTTTGCCCAGAATGTCCCACAGGGCAATATCAACGGCGGATATACCGTAGATGATCGGACCGATGCGCCCGAAGTTGTGAAGCTGGAACTCAAGGTCATGTTTGATTTTGACAATCTTGGTGGCATCTTTTCCTATGATTAAGGGTAGAATGCGGGTTTCGATTGCTGCCTTCAAGGCAATGTCCCGATTTCTGGAAAATGCCTCCCCCCACCCGATCAAACCGCTTTCAGTCTCGATCTTGACTAGCAGTATATCAAAATTGTTGGCCGGCTTACCGCCAAAACTCCAGGGCGGAATTCCGCCGGACTCAAAAGGTATCGACAGCAGGATGCATTCAGCGCTTGAGATTTTCATTTGTTCACCTTTGTTCGAATGTTTAAATATACCATCAAAGTTTACCGATATATTTCAGTGCAGCACGAAGCTCCCGCTGCATGAGGGTATCCAACTGGATCAAGGGTTTGCGTACGGTCGGCGACGCGATGATCCCCATATCGTATAGGGCCAGCTTATAGCCGGCAATAAAATCAGTAACCGTGTAAAAGGCCATGGCGTTCAAGGGACAGACGGTTGAAAGGTAAATGTCTCTGGCCTTGTCGAGTTCGTCGGCCTGAATGAAATTGAACATCTCCGTGTTCTCGCGCGGTATGACACAGCTGGCAGCCGATGTCATACCAGGTGCCCCGTAGCACAGCATGAGGTAGGACAAGCGATCGTGCCCGGCCCACGGTGCGATCCTGCCGTTTGTGTGTTCTGCGATTTGCTGTATTTTTTCCGGCTTCTCCAAAAAGATTTTGCAATACTTCACATTTTCACAGGTATCGGCGATTTTCTTCAGCAGATCCAGACCCAATTCAATACCCGCACCTCCGTCATAAATGGAAACCGGAAGATCGGTGGCGTCATTGATTGCCTTGATGTGCTTAAAAATTCCCGGTCCTTTGTGGGGATGGCGATAGGGCGGCGTGGTGAACAGATAATCCACGCCGGCTGTTTGAGCATATCGGGCCAGTTTTACCGACACAGAAGTGGAAGAGGACTCGATATCGAACCCCACCGGTACCCGGTTGTCAACATGACCCACCACCAGATCCATGAACGCCTGGCGTTCATCCGTATCAAAGAGAAACCCCTCACCGGTGCTTCCGTGGGCAAGAATGCCGTGGACGCCGTTTTCGATCACATAATCGAGTAGTTTCCGGGTGCTCTCGGTATCTACGCTTTCGTTTTCTTTCAGCGGTGTGACAATCAGGCATTGATTGCCGTATATTTCTTTTGACATGTCATTTCTCCCTTTGGTCTTTGAACCGCTCAATACATGATCGAGCCGGCGCACACGTTGATGTCCTGGCCGGTGATCATGGCGGCATCATCCGAACATAAGAATGCAGCTACGCCGGCCACGTACTTGGGGTCGACAAAGGAGTTTAGGGCCGAGGCAAAGGCCCTTTCCGACATGGCCTGCTCCCGGCTTTTCCCCGAAAACTTCATGATACCCTCTATCACCTTGTCGAACCTTGGGCCGGTGACGGCGCCCGGGCAGATGGAGTTGGCCCGGATGTTCCATTTCCCCACTTCGGCCGCAAGGGTCCGGGTCAGTCCGATCACCCCCATTTTACTGGCGGCATAGGGGGTCCGCTCGGTCAGGGGCCGCTTTCCGGTAATGGAAGAGATGTTGACGATGCAGCCATGGCCCTGCTTTTTCATGACCGGGATCGTGTGTTTGCAGCAAAGAAACATCCCCAATAGATTCACCGCCATGGTGTCTTCCCATTCCTCGACGGTGATGTCCTCGATAAACTTGACCGGTCCCATGATCCCAGAGTTGTTGACCAGAATGTCGATTCGATGGTCAATGCCGAGGGTTGCTTCGAGCATCTTTGTCACCTGTGCCTCATGGCGGATGTCCGTGGGAACCACCGTCGCTTTCGGACTGCTGCTTTGGGCGATCATCTCTTGGGTCTGGTGCGCCCCCTCTTCGTTGATGTCGGCGATGACGACAGCGGCTCCCGATTGGGCCAAACGAAGCGCGATCTGCTGGCCGATTCCCTGGCCGCCGCCGGTGACGACAGCAATTCTGTTTTCCAAATCCATATCGTGAATCCTTTCCCTGAAATCAGTCTATACATCTGTTACGTATCGATTTGTCTACCTCAGCAGTCGGGTCGTTTTTATAATGAGCCCCTTTAGATAGCGGAGTCGCTGATTATTCATTTCGCTATCGAACCTTGTAAACTCCCCGGCTCCTCATCTACCTATTACAAAAACAGCATAAAAAAAAGAGCAGACTGCAGTGGGTTTTTTTGATCTTGTATCCGGTGGATTGAAAAGGTATAGACTCATTTTGAGCATGCCGCAGTTGAAATGAAACGATCCCTTTTTACCTGACGTCGATTCTGTATTCAAGGAGCGGTTATGAAAGTAGATTCCATTAGAACATACATCGAAAAAAATCTTGGTGCACCCGGCAGGGATCTCTACGGCCTTCCTGCATCAACCGCAAGATTTCCGGACGGTGCGCATTACCGGACAGAACTGCTCCCCACAACCGTCGAAGAATATAAGGAAGTGTTTGCGTCGTGCGAAAAGCATGATTTTGTGTGCAACAAAATTACGGACACCCGCGGAGCCATGTTCGACACCGATGATGAGATCGTCGAGAAATGTACGATGTGCCGGGAGATGGGGGCCGAACTTGTCATGTCTCCGGGGTCCGGAGAACACCCCAAAGACATCAGCCAGCAGATGGCCGTGGGCGGAATGGTCAACGGCAAGTCCAGAGGGATGGACATGCTGGTCAGAAATATTGCCGATATGATGCGATGCATCGAGCTCGGATGTCGGGGCTTCCTCGTCTATGACGAGGGGATGATTCTTGCGGTGTCGAAACTTAGACAAGACGGAGTTATCCCTTCCGAGACCACGTTTAAACTCTCGGCAAATGTCTCAGTATCCAACCCCTTGGCGTTTAAATTCTGGGTGGAAAAAGCAGGACTTATGCCCAATGACAGCTTAAACCCCATCAGAGACATGACGCTTCCGATGCTGGCAGCAATGCGTGCTGTAACCACCCAACCGATGGATGTTCATGCCTACTGGGGTACGAGCATTGCAAGAACCCTGGATACCCCTGAAATTTTAAGAGTAGCCGCACCGGTTTATTTCAAAGTCGCTGTTTTCGGCCCGGGCGTGACCGTACAGGACAAGTTCATGCAGGCCTTACGAGTGGTTGAGACCATCAAAAGGTATTATCCGGAAGCCAGGCAGTCAGTTAAGAACGCTGAGGGCACGGTTCTGCCGGCACCGTCAGTACTATAAACAGTATAGGAGCGCCGACTGCGGATTTTATGAGGAGATAGGAAATGGATAGGACTGCAGATGCGGTGCTCCCAGAGAAGGGTCTTCATACAGAGGGTAGCCATGCTTAGACCAAAGGAGACAAATACGGATCACGAACGACTGGATCGCTGATTTGTCTCCCACAGGAGGTTGAAAAATGAGGTTTACGTTTACCAAAGAGCAGGAAGAATTTCGCAAAGAAGTCCATGATTTTCTGGAAGGAGAGCTTCAGGCAGGCACATTCTATACTCAAAGCCGGGGCCTTGTTGCACCATCTTCCCGTGAGTTTTCTCTTAAGATGGCGGAAAGAGGCTGGGTCGGTTTTTCCTGGCCCAAGGAATATTGGGGTAAAGGGCGCAGTTACGTTGAGAAAATGATACTGAATGAAGAGCTGATGAAGGTCCAGGCCCCCATCGGCTATCATTTTCTGGCGGACCGGCAGGTTGGACCGGCCCTTATCGCTTTTGGGTCGGACTGGCAGCGGGAGACGTTTCTTCCGCGTATTGCAGCGGCCGATGAGGGCATACAATTTTGTCTTCTTTTCAGTGAACCGAATGCCGGATCCGACCTGAGTGCGGTAACCACTAAAGCGGTGAAAGAAGGGGATACCTACATTATAAACGGTCAGAAGATATGGACTTCAGAGGCCCATACCGCCGATTTGGGCTGGTTGCTGGCCAGAACTCATTTTGACGGCGCAATTCCCAAACATAGAGCGTGCAGCGAGTTTATCATCGATATGAAGACGCCGGGCATCACCGTCAGACCTATCATCAACGGTGCAGGCGAGCACAGTTTTAACGAGGTCTTTTTTGATAATGTCAAGATAGACAACCGATATCTGGTGGGCCAAGAAAATGCAGGATTCAAACAGATCATGGCCCAAATGGATTATGAGCGCACAGGGATGGAGCGCCTGTTACAGACATATCCGATATATAAACTGTTGATAGACTATGTAAAGAAGATGAGCAAAGCGGGAGAATCGAGAGAATTCTATTGCTGGGCAAGAGATCAGGTGGCCCAGTTGGAAATTGAACATAACATCGGCCGGCTGCTTTGCTATCATACGGCCTGGATAATCGATCAGGGTAAAAAACCCTCAAGCCAGGCAGCCATGGCAAAAGCATTCTGCACGCAGCATGAGCAGCGGGTCAATGATATTGCCACAAAGATCGTCGGGCCCATCAGCCAGATCCGGGAGGACGCAAAATGGTCTCCATTCCCGGTGGATCTGGCCACCTGTTATTTATGGGGCCCCAGCTATACGCTGCAAGGCGGCTCAACAGAGATTTTAAAAAATATCGTTGCGCTCAGGGGGTTGGGATTGCCGAGATCCTAAGCAAATCTTCATATGTTTAGGATCGGGCGGTTATATGCATTCAACAGGCAACTTTTTATGTCACTGTGTATAGAAAAACGAGGTGATTTTTATGGATTTTAATCTGAATGAAGAAACCGTTTTGATGAAAGACAGTGCTGAAAGATTTCTACAGGAGAAATGCCCTTCTTCCTTGGTCAGGGAATTAATCAAAGATGAGGCAGGATACTCCAAAGATATTTGGAAAGAGATGGCCGAGCTTGGCTGGTTGGGGTTCATTCATAAGGAGAAGTATGGAGGATTTGAAGGGAGTTTTTTCGATCTCATTATTCTTTTCGAGCAGATCGGGAGAGTTCTCCTCCCGAGCCCATTTTTTTGCAGCCCTATTTTGTCCGGCCTCATTATAGACGAAGCCGGGAATGAAAAGCAAAAGGATGCGTATTTACGGCCTATCATTGAAGGCGAAAAGATCTTCACAACGGCGCTTCTGGACGAGAACGGGAGATTTGATGCAAATGATCCGAAAATCGAAGCCGTCGAGACCCGGGACAATGCCTATGTGATTAATGGAACCCGATTGTTGGTGCCCTATGCCCATGTGGCCGACGGGATCATCATTTGTGCCGATGTCAAGGATTCAAAGGCCGGCGGTCCCGCGCTTTTTATTATTGAAAGAAACGCCGACGGACAGGAAATAACTCCTTTGGACACGCTGGGCGTGGAAAAAACATTCGCTGTTAATTTTAAAAACGTCAACACACCTGCTGAAAGCATTGTCGGAGCCCCCGGCAAAGGAGAGGGCTATTTAAACAAGATTCTTCCGAAAGTCACCATTTTACAATGCGGTGAGATGCTGGGGGGGTTGGAGCAGGTGGTGGAGATGACAGTAGAATATGTCAAGCAGCGGAATCAGTTTGACCGGCCCCTCGGCAGTCTTCAGGTGATTCAACACTATTGTGCAGATATGGCCACCGATTTGGAATCGGCAAGGCTGATTACCTACCAGGCCGCTTCTCTATTGAGTGAAGGCATCCCTTGCGCCAAGGAGATTGCCATGGCCAAAGCCTGGTGTAACGATGCTTACAAAAAAGCGACCTGGACCGCTCAACAGGTCCACGGCGGAATGGGTTTTACAGAAGAGTACGATCTCCATTTATTCTACAAACATGCCAAGGCATCCGAACTTGCCTTTGAAAGCTCCTGGTTTCATCGATCAAAAGTCGCAGAAGAGATGGGGTTATAGTCTCAATCGCAACCCCGATTTTTTTCGCAATCCGTCGGCAGCGTTACTTGATCAGGTTGTTTTTGCGCAGATCCTCGATGACTTTTCCAACCAGAGTTTCAATGATGCTTTTATCGGATTCGGGATCGATGGATTCTGACGCGCCCGTCCAGATGAGCTTTTCCGTTGAGGTTTCATATAAGTTGCTGATCAACTTAACATATTCCTGCTTTTTATAAGCTCCCATGCTGTAAGTAGAACTATAGACGGAAGGAATGTAGTTACTGAAGCGGCGGTAAGATCCTGGAGGACCGGTCGGCCCGGGTTGATATACTTGCTTTTCACCGGATCCGGCAAGATGGGTCACGAGCACGGCTTTCATAGACTCTTCTACTGCAGCGGATTTGATGGTATCCTTGTTCATTTCCTTTGCCGGAGAAATGATCAACAAACTGGAAACAGCATTTACACCTGCCCGGCTGAAACGTTCCGAAAAAATCTCTTCATAAAGTTTCCGTGCCGCTGCATCCCTAGTAATCCCTACGATGAGGATGCTGTTAACGTACCCCGCGTCATAGGATTTATCTTTCCAGGTGCCTATCAGTTTCGTCGAACCGGCACATGCGCTCAATATAAAAAGAAAAATCAATACAACGACGCTGTATGGTATCGACACCTTTTTCATTTGCAGCCCTCCCTCTGTTTATAAAAATTCATATCCCATAGGGTTCCACCCGTTAACCGTTGCATTCCTTTTTTCATATAGCATATCTTCCTTTTACCGTATATAGCTCGCATCCGATTATAATCAAGGGCAAGACCAACAGATGCTTCCGTTATGCCGGTCCTATTTATTCCTATTTGTTGACGTTTTGACAAAATCTCACCAAAATACTTTTTCTTTACACCGTTTATTTGTATAATCTACGTTAAGCGGTTCAGGGTTCAGCGTTCTGGGCTGAAAAACCCAAAATATCTCTCATCAAGGGGGTTTTGTCCTCTTCTTGATTATAAAGCCGTTTCACCCAACCAGAACCACGGCAGCCTTTTTGGACCCATTAAAATAGGGACGAACAGCCATGGAAAAAGATTATCAATTACAGATGAGTTTGGAAGGCAAGATTGCTCTGGTTACCGGGGCAGGTCGCGGATTGGGAAAATGGATTGCTAAAGGACTGTCTCTTGCAGGGGCTGATGTGGCCGTTGCGGCGCTGCGCTTGGATGGCGTCAGGCAGACGGCCCGGGAAATAGAGGAAATGAAGGGAACCGCATATCCTGTGGCGGTGGATTTAAGGGAGATCGATTCCATTCAGAACATGGTTCGGGAAATCGTTTCTCGGTTCGGACGGATCGACATTTTGGTGAATAATGCCGGTGTAAGTACCCATAAATCATTTATAGAAGTGACACCTGAAGACTTCGACCATATCTCAAACGTAAACTTTAAAGCCGTATATTTTGTCAGTCAGTTTGTATCCAAGGAGATGATTTCAAACGGGGGCGGTAAGATCATCAATATCTCTTCTGCAGCCGGTTATTTGGTAAGGGCCGGAATCCCGAATTCTGTTTATGCCGGAACCAAGGCCGCCATCATCATGCTGACCAAAGCGTTGGCCGAGGAACTGGCTCCCCATGATATAAATGTCAATACGGTGGCACCGGGTTATTTCGAAACCGACATGGTAAAAGATCGGATAGAAGATAAAGCGGTATTGGAGAGAATCCTCTCCTTTACTCCCCTCAAACGATTGGGCGGCAAGTCTGATATCATTAACCCGGTGGTATTTTTGGCATCCGATGCATCCAATTTTATAACCGGGCAAACACTCTTTGTAGATGGCGGAAGAACCGTCCTTTAGTATCTTAATACTGTAATTTGTGTTTATTATGGCAAGACTTTTTTTATCCTGCCACCAAGACACTAAGGCACGAAGAAAAAAATAAAATATGATAACTTTGTGACTTTGTGGCGAATTGTTTTTTGGGCACTTTTCCGGCTTGTCCGGATTAGGAAATAGAATTAGAATGATGACTCAAAGTTTTGTTCAATGGGTTCGCGATAAGGCGAACCAATACAAAGACAGAGTGTTTTTATGCGACTTTGAAACCGGGCGATCCATAACCTATGCTCAGTTTGACAGCGTAACCGACCGATTGGCCCATGGGTTTAAAAGCCTGGGGTTAAGAAAAGCAGACCGTGTCGCCCTGCTACATCCGAATCAGTCTGATTTTATCCTTTGCTATGTGGGCGTGCTGAAAGCAGGAGGCGCTGCCGTTCCCATCAACAGCCTGTATACCACCCCTGAAATTAAATTTATTCTTAATGACTCAGAAGCCAGGTTTCTCGTTACCACTAAGGAGTTGTCGGAAAAAGTAAAGAACATTGAATCAGAAATTTCCACACTAGAGCAGATCATTATAAAAGTTACGGATCAGACTTTAGAGGAAGCGCTTTCCGAGATGATCGGACCATTGGGGGGTATTGACATTCTCATCGATACGTATGATCCCGATGATCTGGCCATCGTTTTTTACACATCAGGAACAACGGGAAAGCCGAAAGGGGTCATGCTGACCCATCGAAACCTCACATTCGGCGGTGCAAACGTTGCCCAAAGTTACGGACTGCGAGAAGACGATGTAACCATTGCCGTTTTGCCCCTGGTCCATGTATTTGCCAATGCCAGCCCGGTTCTGGGCAGCTTCAGTTCAGGCGGCACGGTTATCGTTATGAAACAATTCAAGACCCATCATGTCTACGAAGCCATCGAGCGCTACAACATCACCTGGTTTCCCGGTGTCCCCACCATGTTCAATTATCTCCTGTCTGATTTCGCATCCAATACCCGGAATTTATCCTCTCTACGCATGGGGTTGTCCGGAGGAGCTTCACTGCCCGTTGAATCGTTGCGGGAGTTCGAAGGAAAGTTCAAAGCCGGTATCCTTGAGGTTTACGGCCTGACCGAGTCCACCGGCCTTGTAACCGCCAACCCGATATACGGCGTTCGAAAGCCCGGATCCATCGGGATCACCGTATCCGGCGTTCAAACGAAAGTTGTTGCCGAGTCCGGTGAGGAGTGCGCACCGGGTGAAGTGGGCGAACTTCTGTTTAGAGGTCCCAATGCAACGGTAGGGTACTGGAATCGATTGGATGAAATAAACAAACGGATTAAAGACGGATGGGTGCATACCGGCGATCACGTCTATAAGGATGAAGATGAATACTTCTTTCTTGTGGGAAGAGAAAGCGAACTCATAGTGTCTGGCGGTTTCAATATCTATCAGAAAGAAATCGAAGCCGTATTGTCGTCCCACCCGGATATCCATGAAGTCGCCGTAATCGGAGTTGCGGATAAACACAAGGGTGAAATTCCGAAAGCATTTATCGCATTGAAGCCGGGTGTAGAAGCAAATAAAGAAGTCCTTATGAACCATTGCAGTCAAAACATGGCGGTATACAAGATACCGATGATCGAGTTTGTCCGGGAGCTTCCCAAAACCCCCGTGGGCAAAATTGCAAAAAATATGCTGCCTAAAAAGTAAAGCGATATTTGAGGTTATTCAAATGGACCTATTGTTATCCGACAAGCAAATAAAATTCAAAGATAATTGCCGGCAGTTTGCCGTGGAAAAACTGATCCCCATTTCCAAAAAATTCGGTGAGACAGATGACATTCCCCGGGAAATGGTAAAAGAGATGGCCGATGCCGGTCTTTTTAAACTTTTTTTGCCCGCCGAAACCGGGGATAAAGATTTAAAGGTGACACCGATCTGTTTGGCGAGGGAACAGATTGCCGGCATCTACTGCCCGGCAGACGTCACCCTGGCCATGCAGGGGCTCGGCAGTTATCCGATTTGCCTGGCAGGGACCGAGTCCCAAAAAAAGAAGTATCTGCCGAAAATAGCCAACGGAGAACTTCTCATCACCTTTGCGCTTACAGAACCGGAAGCAGGCAGTGATGTAAACGGCATGAAAAGTGATGCCCGACAGACATCAGGCGGATTTGTCTTGAATGGGAAGAAACTGTTTATTTCAAATGGGTATGCCGCAAATATCGTGACCGTATTTGCAAAAACCCCTTCTTCGGATAACCCGAGATCGATTTCCGCTTTTGTTTTAGAAAAAGACATGAAGGGGGTTCGCGTTTCTCAAAGACTCAAGTTGATTGCTCCCCATGATATTGTTGAATTTGAATTTGATGACTGCTTCATACCTGGGGAAAACCTCTTGGGGAAAGTAGGCGACGGATACAAGATTGCCATGAGGACGCTGGATGTTTTCCGTGTGTCTGTGGGAGCCGCAGCATTGGGGATGGGGAAAACCGCTTTCGATTCTGCACTGAATTATGCAAAGAACAGGATTCAATTCGGAAGCGCCATTTCCAAATTCCAGGCCATACAACTCAAACTGGCGGATATGGCCACCGAGCTGGATGCAGCAGAGGCGTTGGTATACAGGGCCGCTGTTTTAAAGGATAGGGGAGAGTTGAAGACCCCACGATACGCTTCCATGGCAAAATATTATGCCACGGAAGCCGCATGTCGTGTGATCGATCAGGCGGTTCAGATTCACGGCGGCATGGGGGTCGTTCAGGGGACAACCGTAGAAAGGCTTTACCGTGAAATCAGAGCGTTAAGAATATATGAAGGAACTTCGGAAATCCAAAAACTCATCATTGCCGAAACATTTCTAAAGGATTAATGAAAAACAGGGACTTCATGTAGCCAAACAAATTATGACCTGGATCAAGGAATCAATTTCATTGAAAAATCTCGCACGTCTTGGTCACGATCGCGGGATTTTTTCCATTCGGCATTTCGTTCTTGATGTTACGGAATTTCCGTAATATTATACGAATATATCGTAACGGAATATACGTATAATATTCAGATGGAAAGAAAACAATGAATAATCCATTTCAACCAACCGGAATTGTCAAAGACCCGGCATTCTGCAACCGGGAGAAAGAACAACGTGAGCTCGAGAAATACATCGAAAGCGCTCAGAATGTGCTTCTGTATTCCCACAGGCGATACGGTAAGACTTCACTCATTTTCAAGGTCTTTTCCGGGCTCAGGGACACAACCGGAATCTATATCGATCTATTCGGCACAACAACGGTCGATGACTTCCTCAAGAAATTTCTGAGGGGTATCAGTGTTCTCGAGCCGCGAGGAAACCGGTTGAACAGGGTTGTGAGAGAGACCCTGTCGAGTATGGGTGTCAACATCACACTCGACCCACTGACAGGTTCACCGACCATAACGCCTGTTGTTCATGCAAGGGAGAAAGACAAAGCCCTGGAGGAAGTCTTTGAGATCCTCAGGAAGCTTTCTAAAAAAAGAAAAATTGCAGTGGCATTCGATGAATTTCAGGAAATCGCCGGCTATGGCGGCGATCCTTTTGAAAAGCGCCTCAGGAGTGTCATTCAGCAACATGGAGATGTCTCATTCATATTTGCCGGAAGCCAGAGACACGTTATTACACAAATGTTTAGAGACAGCAATCGGGCCTTTTATATGATGGCTTCGAGCTATCCACTCAAAAGGATTGAGCCGGATGATTATGTGCAATGGATCAAGGGATTGTATTCCAAAGCGGGTCATCGTATTACCTCCGCTGCAATAGGTGATGTGGTCCGACGGTGCGAGAATCACCCGGCATACGTTCAAGAGTTCTTTTTCTGGCTCTGGGATGAACGGGAGTTGACCAAAGATGTCATTGACAGAGTGGAGCGAAGAATAATTGAAAGGCAGATTGCGGAGTTTTCTGCAGCGTGGGAAGCGCTTACTATAAACCAGAGACGCGCATTAAGGCTTGTGGCTGCATTCGGTGGGAACAACTTATTTACAGCGGACAAACTGTCAATGCATGGTTTCCGAACCGCATCACAACTCTCGACTGCAATCCAAGCCCTTGTTAATATCGGTTTGTTGGACGAGAATGATGAATATCAGATACCCGATCCATTCTTTAGAAGATGGCTCCAGCAAATCTGATAGAATATAAACTCCCAAATCGGATATGAAATCTGTATAAGCAGAGCTTCGGCCGGAATCGCTACATTCTTACTTCCTCATCCCCGGGCGGTGATTTAATAATGATCGCTGTTAGTGATTCCGAGTCGCTTAAATTTGTTGTGGCATGCGGGACTCCGGCCGGGACAAAGGCCACGGAGCCGGGACCGATTTCCATCCGGTCGCCGTCTGTTTCCGACACGCCTCTTCCCGAAAGCACATAAATGACTTCTTCCTGCGTGGGATGAACATGAAGCTTGTGCTGATAGCCGGGAAGATATTCGGTGATATTGATTTTGATTTTTTCTGATCCCATGGACTCGGGGCCGACGAGGTTTTTCGTAAGCCCCCAATCGACCTTATAAAATTCGACATCATCGGCTTGAACGGTTTTTCTCATAAAGACTCCCTTTTGTTTGTTTGCCTTTGTCGGAGTTCCCTCAAGCACTCCGTTGCCAAAGCGAATTTAAGCATTGATACCCTACAGCTTCATTAAACACATTCCGCATGAAAGCTATTCAGTGTCAAGAGTAACTTTTTTGACGTTGTCTTGATTGAACCGGCTCACACCTTGACACACTTTCACCTTTCTGAAATAGATTTCATTTGGAAAAATCTCTTTTAGAAACCCTAAATAAAAGGAAGAAAAGAAGTGATTGATCTTAAAAAAGGCTACAGGATAATCGATCTCTCGGAAAAGGTAATCCCAGATCTGCTTGAGATAAACGGCGATTACACATGGGGAACAAATGTGCGTAAGTTTGAGCTGAACCAGTTCATGGCAAAACATGACCAGATGATCATGCACTTTGTGAACACCGAGACCCACGTCGGAACCCATGTGGAAGTTCCGCTTCATCTGAAAAAAAACGGCAAGTCGTCAGCGGATATGCCATTACAGACGTTTTTCGGCGAAGCGGCCGTGTTGAATTTCGACCACCTCACACCACAAGACGGTAAGGGACAGCCGGTGTTGCCCGCTCATTTGGAGGATAAAGTCAAGCCGCAAGACATCCTGCTCGTGTGGAGCAGTTACAATGGTGAAGAAAGGCCCTACATTGCACCCGAAACGGCAAGATGGCTAGTTCAACGCCCTATCAAGATGCTTGGTGTTACCGTGGGCATGAGCGTATATTTAGAGCATCCAAGATCCGAAGACCCTGGTTTTGAGGATGCGTGGGTAACCCACAAAAGCCTGCTTGAGGCTGAAATACCGATCATTGAAAACATGGACCACTTAGACGATGTGAAAAAAGAACGTGTCTACCTGTTTGCCTTTCCGCTTAGGGTTACCAGTTTGGAGTCCTCATGGATCCGGGCGGTGGCTTTTGAGCCGA
>CAYSUA010000013.1:0-1457 GCA_964433795.1 uncultured Desulfobacteraceae bacterium
GGATTCATAGAGGCCCTTCAGCATGCCGGTGTCAGCAGTCTGCAGGTCAGTCCGACCGTGACCAAAAAAAACCGACCGGGCCAGATTATTTTAATCGATCTGGGAAGGGAGGACCGGACGATCCCGGCGACCGATGTGCTTGCCGCTTATGGATTAAGCGGATTTCATCTCATCGAGACCCGGCATTTTCACCTCCCGCATTCCAAAACCGCAGCCCGGGTCGTGGTTTGCCATAACGGTTCAAAGATAAAGGCGGAGGTCGGCGTCAAACGCCTTTGCCAAAGCGGCAAACCGGAATCGATCCGGATCGAATACGACGATCTAAAGCATCTCAGCCGACGGATTGAGCAGGAGCTGGAAATTCTCATTGCCCCGCCCGACCTGAATCGGCAACTGACGGCGCAACTTTTACGGGGATCCGAGGCTGTCATCAATTTGGACTGCCAGGTTAAAAACGACGAACTTTAATAAAGGGGAGTGAATATGGATAATATTATCGCCGCTGCTATGGCAGCCTGCTCGGCCGATGTCAATTTGATGTCTAATGACCGTCTGGAAGCATTGAGCAAGGGCCACGGCATGCTCAACATGGCCGTCTTCGGAGTGGCGGATGTCATTATCGAAGCTGTTAATGCCGGGCGAGATATCAGGGTTCGGAATACAGACGCCCAGACCATCCCTTTGGACGATGTGATCAAAAAGGCAGTAGATGCAGCCAAAACGGCCGGCGCCGTTGCTGCCAATGCCGGACTCATCACCGCGGTGATGCTTTATCTGGCCGGATCCGGTGTCCAGGCCGGGGTTCCGGTGGGAAATCGTAAACTGGGAGCCATGGCCCGGATGGCTGCCGGGGCGGACCGATGCGGGGTGGCTGCCATGCCCAGTCCCAAGTTCGGAAACAAAGTGTCCGGATTCCCCGCGGTTCAGGCCATTTACGAGGCCATGTGTGCCGGTCGGTTGACAGAGGTTGACGGAAAGAACCTTCCACCGGGTGTGGGAGCAGTTTTTATAGGGCATTCCGCATTAGGAGAGGATTATGTATTCCCGCAGCTCTGCGAAAATGCCGGGCGAATTGGGACCGAGGCCATGTTGGCCGCCATGGCAGGGGCTGCCATGCGGCCCGATCCGTTCATTGCAGCCGTTTTCGGTGCGGCCGCTACCTTGGAGATCGTTCATCCCGACGCATATGTCACTCCTGAAGCGGATGGACCGAACAACACCACGCGGGCTGTAGGTCAGGCAGCAGCTAAAACGGCCAATTTGCCCAAAACCATGACACTTATGGTTACGAATCAGAAATTTGATACGGCCGCCCTGGTCGGCGATTTGGGACTGATCCTGAAAGACGCGGGCGGGGTGACCATTCCGGGCATGCTCTGCTTTAAAGATATGTTGAGCTGTTTTGCCGAGCCGGCCCTGGGGTTCAGGTCGACCACCCCGCCGCTGGGTCATATTGC
>CAYSUA010000013.1:1515-25223 GCA_964433795.1 uncultured Desulfobacteraceae bacterium
GAGCGGCCATTGCATCCATCACCAAAGAGGGGCGGGTGGATCCGGAGATGGGATTGATCGCTCTCAACACCGTGGCTCGCAAAGCTGAGGAGGTCAGGCGGGGCCCCATAAGCCGGTTTCTGATTAAGGCCACCGATCCTTATCGAATCAAAGGTTTGCATTGCCGGGCTGTCAAAGCGTTTAATGAATTGTCGGCCGGAAACAGCCTCAAGCAGGTCGTCCGAAATCTGGAGGAGGATCGACAAAGAACCATTGAGGATGGTGTGTCTCGACTCCTATCCGCTCAACTTGACCGTGATGTCAAGGTTGAAATGACCAGGATCGCCTCCTGGGGTCGTAAGAAAGAGGCATGGGCCCGGTTTTGGGTCCTGGACATGGATGTGGACGTCCGGGTAGTCTTGGATGGTGAAGAATGTTTTCTTGAAGGTTTGCCGAATAAAGTCGTTCCACGGGCGACCCTGAAACCGGCTGAAGGCGCAGAAATAAAAGAACAACTCTTAATCGGCGCCCTGCCCGTAATGGAGGCAGCCCTTGCTGCCCACACCACCATCAATGGAACTATACCTGCAGCAGTAGCAGTGACCATGGGATTGATGGATCCGGAAGAGGCAGCCGACCAGGCCCAGAAGGAGGCCTATCTCTCAGGAGGCGTACCCGGACTGAAAGCAGCCGCAAAAGAGGTGGCCGAGCGAGCTCTGATGATCCACAGGGTCATGGACAAAGATTGAATTCAGTAATAAACGTCGGCCGATATATCGTTTGAAATTCCATTAGAAGGATCAATACAGTGTCCAGAAAAACCAACCAACAAAAACGTGCCCAAAAAAGAAAGAAGGTTCGTAAACAACAGAAAGCGAAACAGTCGTCCAAACCGAAGATGTTTCGAAAAGAGCCCGTACTTGAGGAGGCATTAAATTTTCGCCATCCACTGGTTGAATGCCTCGTAAACAGAGATTGGAAAGAAGGAAAATTCGCGAGTATTTTTGTCCTCCGGGATACCCCGGTAGGTCTCGTGCTGTCCGGCTTTGTTGTGGATTTAGCGGGTCCGGGTCTGAAAGATGCTTGGGGAAACTATGGTCTCTCCTATTATGACGTTGAAAAACTGAAATCAAAGGCGGCTGCCGATGGCGTTCCACTGGTTCCGTGTGAATTGACCCTTGCCGAGAAAATCGTATACGGCGGCATCTCCTGGAGCAAGAAATGGGGGTTTAAGCTTCCGAAAGAATACAAGATCTGGATCCGAATCCTGGGGCCCGAAAATGAGGTGGAGATCGATCTGGAGTCGTTCGGGAAAAACGGTAAACCCCTTTTGATTCTGGACGAAGACGAGATTTACGACGTTTTTGAAGAGCCTGTTGATCCTGAAATCCTAAAAACAAATATTGATGTCAACCCGGACTCTATTGCAGCGGATACACTCAACCGCATCGGAGATATAAAATCTGCCCTGATTTCTTTCTCCCGTGGCTCGGAATTCAGAACTGATTTTGAAGCTGCAATGCAAGAGCAATTCGGAAGCGCTGAACGTCCCGACTCGGAAGACGAATGGATTGCGTTTCAAGACCGGTTTATACTAGAACACGAACTTGAATCCGGTGAAACCGTGGTGCAGAGGTTTGTGAATCGTTACAAAAAAGTAATGAGCGAGGATGTTCGTCAGCTAGTTTTAGGCTGGCAGTTTGTGATCGAAGGGCTTTTTGAAGTAAAAGACATAAAAGAAGCAGCTGTTTTGATGAAAAACCTCATCAACGAAAGGGACTATCGCGTATTTCCAACCACATCCATGGACGAAATGGATGTGGATCCAGGAGATTTTATGTACGCAAGAATTGTTCCTGTAAAGGAGCATTACGTATTTTCAGGGCATGCCTCGACCTTTAAATCAGATGGGAATGAAGATGTCAAAACAACCATGTATAAAAATGCCGTCGAAATTCAGATGAAATCTCCGAAGATGGCGTTTAAAGACAATGACGAAAAGCTTCAAAAAGGCCGTGAAGTGGTCCGGGAGCAATATGATGATTTTGTTGCGTACTTCGTAAACGATGAGGTCTTGGGTACCGGCAAGCAGATTCAACAGCAATACAATGATTATTTTCAGTATCGTTACTTTGAAAAAAAGAACCCCGAAACAGGCATGTCTATAGCCGTGACATATGAGAGGGATACCGGTAAATCCTACCGATTCCCAAAGATGAAGCTTCCCCGGGATGTGCTAAAAAGCAAAGATGTGGGCATGATTTGTGATCCTCTTGAAGGGATTTCGTTTTTAATCGACTACTACAGATTTATCGATATTTTTAAACGTCCCGAATCACATCGCGACAGAGAGGATGACATTGAAATCGTAATGGGATATCTTGAGTCTGAGGGCGTATCGGATGTGCCCTTCCGCCGAGTCGCCCAAAAATATCCTGATAATTTTAAAAAGGCCATGTCATACTTCGGTCGGCAGGAGGGGTTTTCATATATCGACATAGACCAGCTCATGAAAGAATTCAAGCCGGACAGCTTCAACAAGCTGCCGACTATTGTACCCATTCTCGATTCGGAAATGAGCCGACTGGCCCGATCAGAGAAATAACCGCCTCTCGACGGTGCAATTTTCTTCAGTTCTTTGAACCGATACCGGTAATGATCATTTCAGGATCCCATTTGTTTCCCCATCCTCACCTATCACTTCCTTAACCCAGTTTCTTACTTCCAAAAAGGGATAATTTTCAAAGACACCAAAATGCGGCAGTTTTTTTATTTTGTATTTCGAGAAAACAGGCGTATAGATACCACAGAGAAATTTGGTTAAGTTTACCTCGGTAAACTGCTCTTCTATCGCTTGTATAAATTCACCGGTAATCGATTTTGATTCAAAATGGGAAAGTGGTTTTCTTTCGGTTGTCTGTTGCAGAACCTCTTTCCCGCTCTTACAGAATGAACAATGCTCGCAACGTTCTTTTTCAAGATGTTCGCCGAAATATCCGGCGAGTCGTTTGCTGATACACGAATCGCTTTCAAAAAAGTCGATCATCTTGTGTATTCTTTGAATCTCAACGTCTTCCTTTCTTTTAAACAGTACATGCATTTTATCGGCCGTAATATCGACATCAAACGCTTGCGAGAGAATGTCGTATACTTCCACTGCCTGTCTGGATTGAAGCTCAATCCAGCCCTTATCATCAAAGTATTCAAGGGCGGTGATAATCCGCTGTCTATCCGTATCATAACTGTTTAGGATCGCTGGAATATCAACATCCGTCCATATTTTTCGGGTATGGCAATGATTCATGAGCGCTGCAACAAATTGCTTTCTTTCCCCTTCAAAACGGTTAATGATACTTTCCGGCTCTGTATTGTATTTAAATGAATATTCCTCAAAATAGGTCAACTTGGGCCGAATGATTTTTTCAATCGCCAGGTAAACCAGGAATGTTTTTAAGGGAAGAATTCTGATATTCAGGTCATTTGAAAGCGTTACCGGTTTGATTTCCCAGACAAATCCTTTATTGTCTTTTATGGTCCGAAGGAGTTGTAAGATCGAATGTTTCTCCGGTGTATCGCCATAAATAAAATTTTCTAAAACATGAATACTGTCCCTGTTGGCCAAAACTTCGCATAAAGCGGGCATTCCGTCTCTTCCTGAGCGTCCGATCTCCTGGCTGTAGTTTTCAATCGATTTCGGCAAATCATAATGAATGATGCTACGGATATCCTTCTTATCGATTCCCATTCCAAAAGCGATGGTTGCAACGACACAGGACAAGGTCCCGTCCATGAATTTGTTTTGAATCCTCTCACGTTTCTCGGATTCCATCCCGGCATGATACGGATGGGCATTTATTTGATTCGCACAAAGAAATTCCGATACGGCTTCAGCTGTTTTCTGCAGGGTAACATAGACAATGGCAGGGGCTTTCGGTGTTTCTTGAATCCTTTGAAGGAGGCGGTTCTTTTTTTCAGATGCGGCCGTCGGCGTTATTTGCAGAAACAGATTATCACGATAAAATCCGGTAACAAACACGTTTTCTTTAAAAATATTAAACTTGGCGCACATGTCGTCAATGACCGGCTCCGTTGCGGTTGCTGTAAGCAGCAGGGCTTGTTTGATTTTGAACTCTTTTTGATAATCAGGCAATTTGAGATATTCCGGTCGAAAGTTATGCCCCCACTCGGAGATACAATGCGCTTCGTCGACAACCAACAGCGAGACGTTCATCTTTTCAAGATGGAAACGGAATCGTTCATTTTTAAACCGCTCGACCGAAATCATCAGCATTTTCAATGCGCTGTTTTCGGCTTTTTCCAGAATCGCATTATATTCGTCTCTTCCAAGTGTTGAATCCAGGCGCGCGGCAGGGATATTTTTTTCCAGCAAAAAATCCAGTTGATCTTTCATCAAGGACAGCAAGGGGGATACGACCAGCGTCATACCGGGCAATATCAGCGCGGGCAGTTGGTAACAGAGCGACTTACCGGCACCGGTGGGAAAGATAGCGGCAGAGGATTGATGATCAAGAACTTTCCGGATGACTTCTTCCTGGCCTTTTAAAAATGAATTGAATCCAAAAAATTTTTGAAGCTGTTGTTTCAACATCCCGGGATTTGCCTTTCGGACCATCGTCACTCTTCAGCGGGCGCGGTTTTTTGCGATCCGCTGCAAGAGCATGGTTATGCAAAATCCTCATGAATAAGTTCTGTCGGAGGATTTTGTAAAGGAATAATTCGTTGTTCAAGGTCACTCCAAATTTGTCGCTTCACGATTCTTAGATCATATTCAGACTGCAAATTAAGCCAAAATTGAGCTTCAACTCCAAAATAGCGATGCAATCTAAGGGCTGTATCGGCCGTAATGGCTCTTTTTCCGTTCACAATTTCACTTATTCTGTTTGGCGGTACAGCCAGATCTCGAGAAAGCCGATTGATACTGATTTCCAAGGGCTCCATGAAATCTTCACGCAAGATTTCACCAGGTGTAATTGGATCAAGAAGTTTTTTAGTATCCATAATAAACCTCAATGATAATCGGTTATTTGTACATTGTACCCATTACCTTCATGCCATTCAAAGCAAACCCGCCATTGCCTGTTGATGTTTATGGCATATTGTCCTTTTCGATCTCCTCTCAAGGCGTGAAATTTATTACCTGGGTTCAGCATCAGCGCCTTGAGACTTGGAGCAGCATGAAGAACCATAAGTCTCTTTCTTGCCTGCCGTTCGAAAGATTGGAACCGGCGAACTCGTTCATCGTTAAACAGTTTTTCAGTATCCCGACAGGCAAATGATTTAATCATACGCGAATAGTATTACGTTTTACATAATATGTCAAACGAATTATGTTGTTTGGTTCTCATTGTGTCCGATCTTCAAATAGTATACTTCGTCACCGCTCCATAGGGTGCATCTGTTCGCTGACCGCCCATTTGATTTTGTCGGCAAGGCTTTCACCGATGCCGTATACGGATTGCAACTCGCTGTTGCTTGCGGAAATGACGGCTTCCACGCTGCCGAAAGTATCCAGAAGCCGGCCGGCCTTTTCAAGACCGACTCCCGGCAATCCCTGTAAGATGAAAAGCTGCTTTTTCCGTTTATCTTTCGGTCGGTAGCCGTGCCGGTATACGCCGCCTTTAGCCATTGATGTGACCTGACGTGCGCTATAGACAATCAGTTTTGCCGTTTCGGAAGCATCTTTTGAGCGGAGGACGGGTATTCCCAATATTAACGAAACGGTAATGAGCGCCCCTTGCATGGCCTCTCTTGTCACTCCCGGTTCGCCCAAGTCCTTGATCGTACCCTCAAGAATCAACACACCCATAGAAGTGGAATTTGCCATGCGGATCATTTGCTTGAAAAGCCTGCCGTCAATAATCGATACGGCAAAGTCTTTTAATGTCTTCCTTTCAATAATCAACCGGTTATCAACCTGATAATCGCCGATGGAAAGCCGTCGGATGCAGATATTTACATGTTCAAGACCGGCAAGATATTCGACCACCCCGCCTTTCCGTTCGCGGTCGTCGGCAATGATATGGATCGAAACGTTGTTTTTCAGCATATCATCTTCTCTCTTTTTGTATATGTTCCTTCACCCCGCATGTTACCCGGAAGTCACCATGGAAGTCGCCCCGGAAGTCACCACGGAAGTCGTTGGGCTGATCATCGCCTTCTCGCAACTCATTTGAAGCTGGTTTCAGTAGTGTCGGTTGCGAGAAAGAGATAAGGATGCGCTTTAAAAAAAACTAACGGAATTGCAGTGAGCAAATGGCAACTGGTAAGAGATCCTTACAAGTTCCGTAATGTAAAGAAAACAGTATTAACTTTACATGACAGGAGCTAAATGTAAAGTTGGTGGCCTGATGGAGGCGCTTATTGAGAAAAATTGCTGATAACTCAAAATTGGCTGAATATATGCCATTCCAGTGACCGGCGATGTTTCAGTTGTCAAGCATTTCTTTACAACTGGACGTAAAGAAGGACTTCAACCAAACACGAAAGGTGGGGTGGATTCCGGAGGAGTGGAGACCCTCCAGCAATAGAGGTCAAATCAAAAATTATTGTATTCAGCTGCTTAATCTTATGAAATTCATGCAACCTCCAACCAGCGCTCGTTTTTCAATCTTTGCCATGCCTTTTTGATGTGTTGAGGTCGCATTTCAAATTTTTTTCTTGTACTCCATTCTTGAACTTTTTTCATAGCGATTTCAGGATCGTTTGCCGCGTCGGGAAACTCACTGGCTATCCAATGCACCGTAGCCAAAAGCTCCATTCCATAAGGCGTTTCAAATCCCTTGATTAGGTTTTTCACAGAATTTAGTCGATTAATAGCTTCCCCATCTTTTTCAAGCGATGATCTTGCTTCATCGGAAGCGCCCTTGAGTAAGTATATTTCTGATCTACCACTCCTGTCGCCATACCCCCGAATAAAGTGCCCGTCTATTCGTTGAAGGACATGATGCAGGTTTTCTGCGTAGGGTCCGTACCTGTCGCGCTTGAATTTGAGCCTCAGATTCTCTCCCGCTTTTTGTAAAAAATACATCAATTTCTGGATTTCAAGAAGGCTGTGTCGGTATCCTTGGCTCTGGTAGAGTTCAAGAATGTGGATCAATAAAGCCCGGCCACGGGTCATATTGGGTTTAGAAGTTGATATAGGGATTTCATCGGCTTTTGGCGCACCTTTCGGCTCATAGAGCAGGACTTCAGTATCGGGAAGTTCAGCGAATGCCTTGGCAACGAGACGCTTTACGTCCTTCCAGTCCAGACCTCCCAATCCCGAGCCTAGCGGCGGCACGGCAATGGATTTGATGTTTAGTTCTTCGACTTTTTTTATTAGATCTTTAAGCCCTGACTCGATATCTTCAAGTCTCGACTTGGTTTTCCAGTGCCTCTTCGTGGGGAAGTTGATGATGTACTTCGGATAGAACATATCGTTTTGCTTATGCACAAACATGCGACCGATGCTAACCTGCCCCTTTTTGCATGCCTTCTCATACTCATGGTAATTATCCGGAAAAGCCTGCTTGAACTGAAGGGCGATCCCCTTTCCCATCACACCCACGCAATTGACGGTATTCACCAAAGCATCGGCTTTGGCCTCCAGTAAATTACCTGTTTTTGATTGGATCACGATTTCCTCCCCTAAAAATACCAACCAGAGTTGATGGTAACAGAAGGTCTATGGGAAGCAGTTGAAATAGTATCGACAATTTCCCGTTCAGTTCTTTTGTTCATAACGCCAATCTCTTCAACAAGATTCCATGGCATTAACCGGTAAATCAAAAACTCGGCCTGCCGTCGTCTTTTCCGATCAGGATCTTCTTGAGTGTCTCTCCAATATTTTTCTTTCATGATCTGCCAATCGATTGCGGCGAGGTCCTCTAATTCATAGTAGAAATCAGACAACGCCATAATACCATGCCCATCGGTAAATACAAACCCGATTTCTTCTTCTGCCTTGATAGTTTGGGCGCTTGAAACCAGATAGATGATATCGGTTTGTTCGGTCGTACAGCCCTCCACATTGCCCATTTTTATAGCATATAGCATGGGCGATCTGGGTGCAAAGTAGAACGGCACATAATCATGAAGAAACCCTCCCGGTCCGCACGGGACGTGCGTTTCCGTTCTTCTATCTTGAATCCTTTTATGTGCGATATCCGCATATTCAATGGATTCATACTCCATTTGGTTTTGAGCAAATACTCCACCCATTGAAACAATTCCCGAAAGATTATCTTTATGGGTGATATGGTAAATGGGGATTCGCATAACTCACATTGCCTCTATATGAAACCTAAAATCACAGATACAAATCCGGTCCATTTTCAGCCAGCTGTATGTTCATGGCTCTTTCCACCTCCGAAGGCGAAAAAGAATATTCGATTTGGGAGGCCTGTATGCCAGAATTATGGAAAAATCCAAAGTATTTAGAATACTTTGCCGCAAAATAAGACGAAAGTCGCTCCCATTTTCACCGATAACATCTAATGCGCGTTCTTTATGACCTCTTTTCATTCGACTTGTATTTTTGCTCGGTAATCATCCGGCAGCGGCTTTTTTTCATCAATCAACTGCTTAATGTCATTATCAGATAAGTTGTCAGCCACTAAATGTCATCTCCTCATTTGGTCATAAAACTAAAGATTGAGGTACGAATGATTCATTCAATCATTTCATAACCGATGGACCGGTAGCCTTTAGCACGTCTATCGTACATCCTGCTAAGCATCGGCACCTCAATATCAGCATAATCGTAGATAATGACTTCGCGTTTCATTTCGTGAGTTCTGTGGAGGCGACCGGCATATTGGGTCAGTGTACCCCTCCATGAGATGGGTAAAGTTAAGAATAGCGTATCAAGCCTCTTCTCGTCAAATCCTTCCCCCAAATATCGACCGGTTGCAAGAATGATTTTTTCTGCATCATCTGAAAGGTTTTCAAGCGCACATAAGGCTGCTTGCCGCTGTTTTTTGCCTAAACCTCCTTTCATGACAATCACATTAGGGATTTTACCTTCAAGCATGCGGTGAAGTATTTCAAGATGCTCTTTGCGTTCGGTAAGCACTACCGGGAATCTACCTTTGGAAACGGACTTTAATATGTCATCGATAATCATCCGGTTTCGCTTATCATCGACTATCAGAGATTTGTAAATTTCATGGATGGCGGTGTACTTCTCTGTATCCAATGACTGAGGAATCCGAAAGGAGGTTTTCTTGACGATCACTTTGTGGACGAAAGGTCTTTCGGCTGCCTGTTTTTTATCATCCACCCTGAAGCGAACCGGCCCGCAGTTCATGAAAATGATGGGGTGGTGACCATCCTTTCGAATCACGGTTGCAGACAATCCGATGACATATTTAGCTTTGCTTTGCCGGGCGACGATTTCAAAACTGCGTGCCGATATATGGTGACATTCGTCAACAACCAAATGGCCGTAGTCTGCCACGATATCATCGACCACACCCTTTCTGCTGATACTCTGAATCATGGCTACATCGATCAGGCCTGTAGGCTTCCGTTTCCCCCCACCAATTTGGTCGATGTCGCTGATTGAGATATCAAGAAATGTGCTCAATCTTGCGATCCATTGATCCAGAAGCTCCTTTCTATGAACCAGAACCAATGTGTTTACTGATCGTTCTGCAATTAGAAATGCAGCTATAACAGTTTTACCGAACGCGGTGGATGCGGACAATACACCCGTTTCATATTCCATCATTGCATCTGTGGCAGATATTTGTTCCGATCTCAGGGAACCGTTAAAACGAACATCAATCGGGATGCCATTAAAACGCTCGTCTTGTATTTTGACTTGAATATTAAGTTCACGAAGCATATCGATAACATCCTCAAGACATCCCCGCGGCAAACCGATGTGCTTTGGAAAGTCCTCAGCGCAATGAACGATACGAGGTTTATCAAAGGTCGGGAAACGCATTGCCTGGGCTCTGTAGAATTCTGGATTTTGGAAAGCTGCAAGACGGATCAGGCGGTTTCTTAGAGTCGGGGGAAGATTTTCTTTACTGATGTATATCTGGTTGCCCAGCACCAAATCGACTTGACCCGGCAAAGTACCTTTTATCGGCATTTCCGGTTTCCTGCCTGAAGGACTATATAACCAAGGGGAAGTCTCATCTTCTTCGGTACTAACGAATCTTACTCCAAGAACCCCGCCCCGATAGGCCGCATGGTCAATGATCGATTGAACTTGATATAAATTAAGCCGTCGAATCGAAGAAAGAAAATCCCACTGATCTCGAAATGGGGTGAAGGTGTCGTCGATGAAAAGACTATTTTCTTTTTCTGCAGGTTTTTTCTGAAAGGGCAGCGCTATGAGATTTCCAAAACCGCCCTTCGGTAATGTGTCCTGGCTTGGGAAAAAGCGGTCATATGAATCAAATCCCATCTCAGGCCGCTTTTCCATTGCTTGGGTTAGCATAAATGCACCCAATTGACGCGCCAGTTTTACCGGGACTGGTTCAGAGAAAAAGATCCAGATGTGTCCGCCGTTTCCAGATCGTGAACGTTCAAGTGCTGCTGGAACATTGAACGATCGGCACGTTTCTATATAGGCCTTGGAATCCTCCTGCCATGTTTCCTTGTCGAACTCGACAACTAGAAACCAACAGGTTTCATCGAGCAACATGGGATAGATGCCGATGACAAATTCACGGCGATATTTATCTCTTGGATCAAAACCGATCAAGTGAGTTCGAATAATGTCGTCGCTGACAGGAATGAAGTCGTTTATTCATTATAGCAAGTTTAGCATGCTATGGGATCAAATGAATGAAAATCGCCCGAATTTTGTAATAGGCCACCAATTCTACATTACGGAACTTGTAAGCATCTTATACCGATTAGCAAAGCGCCATGGCATTTATCATAAAATTCTGATAAAAGGACATCTTTTTAACGGAAATCGATATTGTTCAGCCGCTTGCATGGATTCTGCGGCATTGAGTGGTCCTGAACATTGAGGAAACATTATAGAGCATCATGGCAAGTCAACGCAAAAAGAACGTATCCCGGAAAAGACCCCTTCAAAAAAAACCGGTGCCTGAAAAACAGCCGGTTTCCATGGCAGATCTGGCTCGATTGGAATTTCACCGAAACGCTGCGGCGGTGATGCCGGATCCCAAAGACAAATGGCCCGGTATCGCCATTCAAGTGGAGGGCTCCGGCAGAAGCGCCGGCCAGCAGTTTTGTTCCTGTAAACGGGCAAGCCGAAAAACCTGCGCCCATCTCAAGGATCTTAACCGAATCCTTTCGGCATATCGGAAGCAGATCAAAGAAAAGACCCTCTCTGATGATTTCAGGGCAGGCATCTGGTATAGGTTTGCAAAGGTGATGGCCGACGGGTTTTCGTTCAAAGCGGATACTGTTCGCCTGGCCACAGCCTCTCACGGATCCGGGAAGGCATTGATCGTCCTCAGTCCATCCGGCGAACGGTTAATGACCTACGTTTCACCGGGACCGGATCGCTCCCATTTTATCGAAAGATGCACGGAAACCGACGGGGAAAATGCATTTCCGACCCGGGGCGAGGTGTTAAAACAGCTTTCCCTCCTGATCCTCACCAAAGACGAGCGGGTACTGAAGGACCGGGGCTTAAGGACCCAACGCCAGGCCGTGGAAGAAAGCTTTTGGTACAGGGTTGCCTATCACGGGTACCGGGAGTTTTCAGCCCGCGGCTGCACGTTTCATCCGATAATCGAAAAAAATTCCGGAGCATTTACCCTTCAATTTAAAACCGCGGAAGATCAACAATCATTTACCGTGGATGTTCCGCGAAACCGGGTCCAAGGGGTGTTGAGCGCACTTAGGGAATGGGTCTGTAATGCCCACGATTTGGCCGTCGATCCCATCCCACTCGATTCCATCTTCGATGTCAGGCTTAACAAAAACCTCGATATCGAGATTCTGCCGTTGCTCCGTTTGATTCAAAAAGACGGGGAGGCGAAATTCTTTGAACGGGAGAAATTAAAACGATTCCAATACGGGGATTTGTACTACATCGAAGAGTTGGGGATACTGGCAGAAGACCAATACCCGAAACTCCCTCCGGAAAAGTTCAAAGAACCGGTGAAAACCGTTATCAAGCGAAGCCAAGTTCCGGTTTTTTTGGAAGAATTTGAAACCGTAAACAGCGACGCCTTCCGGTTGGACGAAAGTATCAAGCGGCTTAAGATCATCAAGGAAGTCGACCGGTTGGAAATTACACCGGAGTCGTTGGAGCGTGATTGGTGTTGGATCTCGGTAAAATACGGCATGGGCAACCAGTGGATTTCTCTCTCCGAAATCCTGGCGGCCAAACAGGCCAAACAGCGATATGTTGCAACCGATGCGGGCTGGATCGACTGCGAATCACCAGGGTTTGAACCCCTCGATCCCCTTGTCGACCGGATGCCGGAAACCCATGGGCCAAATGAAAAGGAGGGGATACGGCTCGCCCGGATGGATATGTTTCGTATCGCAGCCGGTCGAAAAGAAGACATCGCCTTTACCGGTGATGCGGAACGTGTCGCCGTATTGAAAAGACTCTTTGATACGAAACCGTCGGAAGCGTTGCCGGAACTGAAGGGAATGACCTCGCGGTTGAGAGACTATCAGAAGCGGGGCACGGAATGGTTGATGTTTCTTTTTGAAAACGGTCTCGGCGGGTTGCTTTGCGATGACATGGGACTGGGTAAAACCCACCAAGCCATGGCTCTGATGGTCTGGCTCTGTGAGTGGAAAGGGGAAACCGCCCCCTTTCTAATAGTTTGCCCCACCACGGTCATCAGCCACTGGCATCGGAAGATCGGCGAACACGCGCCCGGTTTGAAAATAGCGGCCTATTATGGGGGGGATCGTGATCTGACGGCCGCCATTGAAGGAAGCGATGCGATTTTAACATCCTACGGGGTTTTGCGAAGGGACGATGCCCATATCAAGCGGGTTTCTTTTTCCATCGCACTGTTTGATGAAATTCAGAACATAAAGAACCGGGAAACCCAAACCTATCGGGCTGCCGAAAACATCCGGGCACAAGTCAAACTCGGGCTTACAGGCACCCCCATTGAAAACAGCCTGAGCGAGTTGAAGGCGCTCTTTGATTTAACCGTACCCGGATACCTGGGAACCGAAGATCATTTTTTAAGACGGTATCTGATCCCCATCGAGGAAGACCGTAGCGCCTCCCGGCGGGAGGCGCTTAGCCGTCTCATCTCCCCCTTCGTTCTGCGGCGGCTTAAAGCAACGGTTTTAACGGAGCTGCCCGATAAAATAGAAGATATTCGGATTTGCGAACTGTCCGATGATCAAGTCAAGCTATACCGGGACGCCATCGATAGACGGGGAGCGGATTTATTGAATATCCTTCGGGAAGGGTCGCAACCGGTACCTTACCTGCATATTTTCGCCCTGCTCAGCCTGCTCAAACAGATCTGCAACCACCCGGCGCAGGTTGATGGAACCGTGAAAGAATTCAGCCGATTCCAGTCCGGAAAATGGGATCTGTTTACGGAGCTTCTGTCCGAAAGCATAGACAGCGGGCAGAAAGTGGTGGTGTACAGCCAATATCTGAGGATGCTGGACATTATGGAAACTTATTTGGTCGAGCAGAAGCTGGGTTTTGCCAAGCTCACCGGCGCCAGTAGAAACCGGGGGAACATCATCGACCGGTTCAACACCGATGCCGATTGTCGGGTTTTCTTAGGAAGCCTCAAGGCCGGAGGAACCGGTATCGACCTGGTGGCTGGTTCCGTGGTTATCCACTATGATCGCTGGTGGAATGCCGCGCGAGAGGATCAGGCCACGGATCGGGTGCATCGAATCGGCCAGCGGCGCGGGGTTCAGGTATTCAAACTGGTGACCCAGGGGACCCTTGAGGAAAAAATTGCAGCCATTATCGAAAAGAAACGAAACCTTTTGGACGGGGTGGTCAAAGAGGATGATCCGGGCCTGCTGAAGTCTTTTACCCGGGAACATTTACTGGACATGCTCTCTATGCCGAATGCCTGACATAGCCTTTCTTAAAGCTTCTACGCTTCATCCTAGACTTTGCTCGGAAGAACTGGCCCTCTCGGGGCGGTCGTTTTCTTTCAATGAGTGATACTCGAAACTTGAAACTTGGGAAAGGTTAAGTCAATTTAGAATGGTCGAGATTTCTTACTGAAAGGAGATAAAGCTCATGGTTTTTACAGATGATTTAGGGAACCCGGAAGGACCGGTGCTTTTGCCGGACAGGAGTTGGGTGGTTGCGGAGATGCACCTGGACCGCGGGTGCTTGACGCATATCAGCGCAGACGGAAAGCAGAAACGCGTTATTGCCAAAACAGGCCGTCCAAACGGGATAACCATCGATAAAAACGGAATGCTGTGGGTGGTGGAATCCATGAATCCACCCTCACTGCTCAAGGTGAGCCTGGACGGCAAGGTCGATGTCGTACTCACCGAATGCGAGGGAAAATCGTTTCTCTTTCCCAACGATCTCTGTTTCGGTCCGGACGGCGCTATTTATATGACCGATTCCGGTTATTCCTGTGCGGAGTGGATTACGTTTACACCGGAGAAAAAAAAGGCCACCGCGCCGGATGGAAAAGTATTTCGAATCGACCCGGAAAGCCGCACCATTGAAAAACTGGACAGCAATATGCTGTTTGCCAATGGAATTGCATTCGGCCCGGACAAACAGCTGTATGTCACCGAGACATTGACCGGCATGATCTACCGCTATCCCTGGCAGGACGGAAAGATCGGAAAGCGGGAAGATTTTGCAAATGTCCTGGATCCGGAAAAGGAAGGGGCCTTTCGGGGACCCGATGGCATCGCATTTGGAAAAAATGGAAACCTCTATGCGGCCGTTGTATGGCAGGGAGATATTACGGTGCTTAATCCGGAAGGGAGCCTGGTTCAGCGCATACCGACTGTCGGATCCGGCCCCACCAATGTGGCATTTGGTCCTCCGGGTTCGAAAAAGCTGTATGTGACCGATCAAGGCATCGGGCAGTTTGAGGTTTTCGATGTGGATACCGATGGATTGTCGCTTTTTTTATAATGAAAGCATTCCTTAAATAGTCAATATTCAATCGACAATATTCAATCATTTGGAGATAGTGAATATATTTCAATCCAATTGTTTCGACATCAAATGCAAAAAAACAACTTTTAAGGTACTAATAAACGGGGGGGTGTCCGGCGCTGGTTGGGTATTGGCTCATTTTCCGACCAGCGCCGAACATTGGATAGGAGTAACGGTTATTTGGGTTTTGGGATGATATGAGCCAAATCTTTATTCTATTCAATTAGCGGACGCTTTCCGCTGTCATGCAAAATTTCTCCACGAATTTTTTTTCAATATTGCCGGCCTGCATTTCTCTGTATAGATGCTTATTGGCTGCATCCTTTGAGTTCGGATCCACCGGCCCATCTTTCATATGCTGGAAAAAGTGGGTCAATTCATGAGCGACAATGGATTCCTTTTTACAAGGCTCAATGAAATCTCCCACATACAGGTCACCGGTTTTCGGAATAAACAGCCCGATGACTTCGCTTAAATAGAAATCCATCAGCTCGGAGGCCTTTTTTTCGCCATATTCGTTGGCCCACCGTTTAAAGGATCGCTCATTATTTTTTTTGAAAACGTGGCCCAGCGTTTCCTTGGTGACATACTGAATTGCGGGCATTTTATATTGGTTTTCGATATTCAATTCACTGGAAACCCAGGTGAAAATTTCTTTATCGGTAAAGCCCATTGTCGGGGCTGCGGTCAGCATGACCATTAAAAAGATCGATATAATTAACGTTTTGGTTATAATGTTCCTGTCCTTCATGATCGTACCTTTGTCCTTTGCTGGTTATTGTATTTGAACCATTTTATTTGTTACTTTGCCGGCAAAGGCCTTTGCTCTTGACCTATATGTAGCAATATGCGTGCCATGTTTAATTTATGTTAAAATAAAACAATTATAACAAATAGTTATATCAACTCGGAACGATGGATTGAAGGAGTCCACCATCCCATATTGGCTATTTATCTTGTTAATCGAGATTACAGTGTCCTGTAAAGAAGACATCTGAACCGGTCGGCTATTCTGCCAAATATATTTGAAAATATTCCTCAGTGCTGGTAAGCTTTTTCCGTGTCATGATGTGGTTTCGGATTGAAAAGATTCTAATCGTTCTGTTCAGCATTCTGATGCTGCTCCATTGTTTTCCCTATCCGGTGATTGCCGGGGATACTAAATATCCGATGCTTCAGATACCTGAAATAAAAGAAGGAATTTATGCCCACCTTGAGAAGCTGACCCGATCCATAGGGGAGCGGAGTGTCTATTATCCGGAAAATATCCTAAGAGCTCAGCATTATATCGAGTCGATTTATCACGATGTCGGCCTGTCGGTCAGATCCGAGCCGTATCCGTATGGAAAGGGAACGGTTGCCAATGTCATTGCAGAAATCTCTTTTGGCAAGACTCCTGGCAAACGGTTTTTACTTGGCGCTCACTACGATTCGGTCCAAGGGACGGTTGGAGCCGATGACAATGCCAGCGCCGTTGCCGTTCAGCTTGAAACCGCTCGACAGCTTTCAAAATTAGCACAAAAAAAGATCTGAACCTTACGGTTAAATTCGTTTCCTTTGCGTTGGAAGAGCCGCCGGTTTATGGAACCCGACACATGGGAAGCCGAGTTTATGCAAAGCAGGCGAAAAAAGAAAAAGAGCGCCTGGATGGTATGATTTGTCTGGAAATGGTGGGATTCACATGCAACACTCCGGGCTGTCAGGGCTATCCGTTTCCATTGATGTATTTTGGATATCCGGAGAAAGGTAATTTTATCGGGGTAGTCGGGAATATCGGCTCCCGGGCATTTACCCGTTCAATTACAACGGCATTTCAAAAAAACACCGATCTTCCCGTGGTGAAGCTTACCGTACCGTTTAACGGATGGATTCTTCCTTCGATCAGACTCAGCGACCATGCTTCATTTTGGGATCAGGGTTATCGGGCGGTTATGATTACGGATTCGGCGTTTTTTCGGAACCCGCATTATCATTTGTCATCGGACACCATGGAGACTCTGGATCTTCGGTTTATGGCTGAACTGGTCGAAAGTCTAGTCATTTTCTTTGTATCCCAAGGCTCCGGATAATGATTGATTTGGTCTCTGCTGCAGCGATTTTTGGACGGGATGTCGGCATATCAAGGGCTTCCGCTATTCATCCTGTGAACGATACTCTGTTAAGGAATCGAGCAGCTTGATCTGAGGCATCACTCTGTTCCTGCCGGCAGCCTTTGCTTTATAGAGCATGTCATCGGCTTTCTTGATCAAGCCCTCCCGATCATCGTCTTTTCTTAATGAGGCGACCCCGAAGCTTGAGGTGATCTTGACGGTATCTCCTTCCGGTGTTTTAACCCGCAGGGCGTAAATCACTTGTTTCAATCGTTCGGCCAACTCCATGGCCCGGGTCCGCTTGGTGTCCGGAAGAACCAGTACAAATTCTTCACCGCCATATCTTGACAGATAGTCACCTTTCCGGATTTTTAACTGTATCGCCTCAGCCACTTTCCCTAGCACCAAATCGCCTACCAGGTGACCAAATTGATCATTTACCCCTTTGAAATGATCTAGATCGAGCATAATGATGGATAAATCTCTTTGGTATCGTTTTGCATTGGCAATATTATGTTCGATTAATCGATTGAATTCACGCCGGTTGTAACAATTGGTCATGGAATCAAATGCCGCAGCACTTTCAAGGCGTTTGATATTCATTAAATTTGCAAGGGAAATCCCGAGGGATTTTACGATAATATTAATGATTTCATTATGATATAAAAACATCCGTCTGTCGGGCAGGATATACAGCTTGGCATAATATTTACCGTCCATGAGCACGTATGAGATCAGATCGGTGGTGTGAAAGGTGACGGGGCTCCCACGCTTTTCCTTGCTTTCATGCAGGGAATGCGTTTTGAGCTTGCCCCGGGCACCAAAATCGGTCTTTATTATTTTCCCCATGGGTTTTTTATAGATGCTCGGGTCGATCCAAACATCCACTTTATCGTCATCCTGGACGGCAAACGCAAACAGTCTGTAGTTCAAGATGTCTTTCAAGCACAGGGAGGTTTCCTGAATGATACTGTTCAGATCCTGCATCTCGTTGATGCGGAGCATGTAACGACTCAGGGTCTTATAATCGATCTTCTTTGCAACTCCGAAAAGAACACCCGTGGCGACCGATGCATTTCGCAGCAATCTTTTAAAAAAGTATTCCATGGCCTATCATCCTGTAATTAAGTGTAGAAAAAGAAATGGTTGAAAAACAAAGATGCAAATACGATGCCATTTGTATAACTACCTGAAAATGCATACATTTCATAAATACAGGCCATGGCGGGGAGGAATTTTTTACCCTGCCGCAATTTAAGGTTTTATTAACTTATTTCAACAAGTTATACTTTTTCGTCTCGGATATTTGCCATTATTTGGCATCTAGGCAATATTTGTAAAAAATTATACCTTGCGTCATAATATTGACTAACCCCGATAGACGGGATAAGTGCCTTAGAAATTTGATGGCGTTTATGGAGGTTTTCAGGCCGAGTCTTCTTCGTTTTTTGATCCGTCTCGGATTTATTGACAATTTCGAATATCGGCTTAACTTGGAACTAATTGAATTTTGACCCGAATATGATCACCGCGCATCACAGAGGGTTTCTGTATTCCGGCGGATTATAGATTGTTAAAGATGGAGGCTGTTAATGGCTTTTGAAACCAAAGAACAGGTTTTAGAGAAGATACTATCCAAAGAAAAACCCAATTGCCCTCACTGTAGTGAGGAAATGAACCTATGGGAAGTCCCCCCGGTGGCTATGGGTGACGGTCTGGGCTGGGGCACGCCCTATCTATACATATGCTTTAATGATGATTGTCCGTTGTATCGAGAGGGTTGGGATAATATCCGGGAAAATTATGGACAAACCGCGTCTTACCGGTGCATGTGCTATCCGGAAGGCGGTAATTACGAATGCATACCGGTATTCGGTCCTCAAGGCGCCAAAGGACAAATCATCGACGAACAGGTGCTGGCGGATGAGGAAGCGCTAAAAGAGGCGACCAAACAGGGTTTTTTAACGCTTGCTGAATGTTATCGATCCAACGATTGGCAAACCGTACTGGAGCTTTTATTGGACGGCCGTCTTCCCGGTCGGGTTCGGATAAAGGCCGCCGAAATGCTCGGAGATATTGGAGAATTGAAAGCCGTGGAAGCCATGCGGAATCATAAATTCGGTATTGAGCGTCTTGTTAAACAAGTAGAAGAATCGATACATAAGATCCATGATCGGAATTTTACGCGGGAATGTCCATTCTGTGCTGAAATCATTAAGAAAAGAGCCAAATTGTGCAAGCACTGCGGAAAGGATGTAGCAGGGCAGTAGTTCATTTCTCAGCAGAAACCTTCCATTGTACATTGACCTTCATCGTATCGTAGGATCGAAAAATGAGCTTTTCACGTTCCATACGATCCTTCGGCACGGGTTGGAACGTATCTTTCCCAATCATGTCTTGGGCTTTGTTGCGGGAAGGGATCGCCTCCAATCCCTCCTGTATCTTTTTTCCGGAAAGTGTGTCCAGAACGATGGCGGTTTTTCCATCTGAAACAATAGAGATGGGCAGCTGAAACCGATGGAGGAGCTTTGAGGCGGATACAATGTCTCGACTCCATGAGTCCAAGGAGCCGGCAGCACACTTTACGGCCATAAACCGATTGCCTTCCACACTCACCACAAGGTCTACGAAAGATCGGTAAATTTCACCCCGGATTTCAATTTCAATGGGTGCGTCTACTTCTATATCGTGTTTTTGATACCCCTTCTTTTCAACCAGATACCGTTCCACTGCCTGGCGATTTTCTTCCGTACCGATATTCGGAACTTTTTTTCCGGTAATATAATCGAGTATTGTGTCATGAGGCTTTATTGTGTTCATAATTTTTCGATCGATTCAGGGCTTTTTAAAATTATCCAAGTGATACTCGATGCTCGATAAAAGGGATATCGAGTATCAAGAATCGAGGATCAGATCATGAGATTCTATGACATGATCAATGAATCCTCGGTCATTTCCTCAGGCTTCTTAACCCCCATAATTTCAAGGATGGTGGGGGCGATATTTCCCAATACGCCTCGCTTCAGCTGCACGTTTTTTCTGGAGTCGTCAACCAGAATAAAAGGAACCGGATTCATTGAGTGTGCGGTATATATGTCTCCGGAATCACTGATCATTTGTTCTGCATTGCCGTGATCGGCGGTAATGAGGATCACCCCGTTTTTATTTTTCACCAGATCAACGATCTGCTTCACGCACGCATCTATGGTTTCACATGCTTTGATCGCAGCGGTGAGATCGCCGGTATGTCCCACCATGTCCATATTGGCGAAGTTCAAAACGATGAGGTCGTATTTATCGGATTCAATTCGGGATAAAACCTCCCGGGTCACCTCCAAGGCGCTCATCTCCGGCTTGTGATCATACGTCGGAATATCGCGTGGAGAGGGAATCAAGCACCGTTCCTCGCCTTCAAAGGGATGTTCCTCTCCGCCGTTTAAAAAGTATGTAACATGGGCGTATTTTTCCGTCTCTGCGATGCGAAGCTGGCGAAGACCTTTTTTACTGATCACTTCTCCCAGGATTCCGCTGAGATGGACCGGTGGAAACGCTAGGGGCAGCGAAAAATCCTCTTCATAAAGGGTCATACAAACATAACCGGATAGATCCGGAACCCGTTTACGTTCAAACGCATCAAAACCAGCCTCTGTAAAAGAACGGGTGAGTTGGCGTGCCCGATCGGCCCGGAAATTAAAGAAAACGATACCGTCTCCATCCCGGATGATGCCAAGGGGCTTTTGATTGTCATCCGCAAGGGCAATGGGAAGGATAAATTCATCGGTTTCATCGCGCCCGTAGGCATGTTTTATTGCTTCCACCGGATCTTTTTCCAAAACGCCTTCCCCGCCGGTATAAAGGCGATGCGCTTTTTGGGTTCGATCCCACCGGGTATCCCTATCCATGGCATAATAACGTCCGCATATGGTGGCGATGGCTGCAGATCCATGCTCTTGGATGTATTTTTGTAGCTGCTCGATATAGATTTGCCCGCTGTCCGGCGGGGTATCCCTGCCGTCTGTAATGGCATGAACATAGGCGGTTTCGATGCCGTTTTTCTTTGCCAAATCGATCAAGGCAAATACATGGTTTAAGTGACTGTGGACACCGCCATCTGAAACTAGTCCCATGAGATGAAGGGAAGATTGCTTCTCCTTTATCGTTGCCATAAGATCATTCAGGACGTCATTTTTAAAGAAATCTCCATTTTCGATGGCCCTATCGATTCTTACAAGATCCTGATACACCACTCGTCCGGCTCCGATATTCAGGTGGCCGACTTCAGAGTTTCCCATGATTCCTTCGGGCAACCCGACAGCCTTCCCTGAACAGATTAACTCCGTACCGGGATAGGTATTCCGGAGTTCATCCAAAAAGGGTGTTTTTGCGATATAAACCGCGTTGCCTTCCGTTTCGGTTCGTTTTCCCCAGCCATCCAGAATGGCCAGCATACATAACGATCTTTTACTCATTGTTGATTTCCGTTTCCGCTTCGAGTTGAATCATGGTTTCGGTTTTTATCCGCTTTGCGTCAATCCAAAGACTTTCGAGATCATAAAAGGATCGTATGGACTCGTAAAAGACATGAATGATGACATGTCCGTAATCGATCAGCACCCAATGCCCGTCCTTTATGCCTTCGACATTCAGGGGCTTGATATTTTGCTTCTTGAGATCCGCTACGATGTGTTCGGCAATGGCTTGAACCTGACGATTGGATCTCCCGTGACAGATGATGAAGGTATCTGCGATGGATGTGAGGGAACCGACATCCAGCACCACCAGTCCCGAAGCCTTTCGGCCGAGGGCCGCCTTAACATAAAGATCAAGTGAAGGGTCGAAACTTTCTGTCATAAATAGAGTCCTTTAGTCTCAATATAATCGGCTACCGAATCAGGAACCAGGTACCGGATCGATTTTTCCTTACTGATTAAATCACGTATATTCGTGGATGAAATGTCCAGAGATGTAATATGGGCGATAAATATGGAATGCTTTTCCGGATGGATAAAACAGGATCGATCTTCAGAATAGGTATATTTTTCAGATATTTTGGTTTTCAAAAAGTTTTCAAAATAGGTGTGGCATTTGGGATCCATGGAAAACCGATCTCCCGGACGCAGCATGATAATCATGGGAACCAGATCGAAGAAGTCTTTATATGCTTTCCATGTGTCGATATCATAAAAGGCATCGGTTCCGAGAATGAGGCAAAATCGGGTGTCCTTCGGCAACATATTCTGGAAGTGGTGCACCGTATCAATGGAATAAGACGGACCGGGCCGGTCCAATTCCACATCCGATACAACAAGATCCGACTGGTCGGATATGGCCAGTCGGATCATATGAAACCGATCCTTTGCATCCACCACGCCACGGGGTGACTTATGCGGTGGTATGGCGGAAGGAATAAGATAGATCTTATCGAGTCCAAATGTTTCTTTTACTTCGAGACTGGCTCGGAGATGGCCGTAATGTATGGGGTTAAATGTGCCTCCGAAAAGACCGATCCGCATTCAAATACCCTAACCCGGACAAGCCGGAATTGGCGATTGAAAATTGAAAATTGAATACTTGTGGATATCGCTGCGCTCTGTCATTTTTATGATTGTTTTTTTAAAATGAAAGCAGTCAGTAAATAGTCAATATTCAATCATTTGAAGATGGTGAAAATATTTCAATCCATTGCACAAGGGTCTAATTTTTAATAACACCTTTGTTTCTTGAGGTAAAACGGATTCAATCATTCCGGCCGGGTATCATTCGATTCATCCAACAGTTTTCGTATATCATAGAGGAGGTCCTCGATACCCTGTCGGGTCAAGGCGGAGATTTGAAAAATTTTAATCGGTTTTAAAATCGCCTCAAACTGATCGGCTAATGCTTTTGTGCTCGGGACATCTAATTTGTTGACCACAACAATCTGGGGTTTTTGTGCCAAAGCCTCGCTGTATTGTTCCAACTCACGATTAACTATGGTGTAGGATGCCGTTGGATTGTCAAGCTCAATCGTTGTTCCATCGATCAGGTGGATCAATATCCGGGTTCGTTCAATATGGCGGAGAAACTGAATCCCCAGGCCGGTTCCCCCATGAGCCCCTTCAATGAGTCCGGGTATGTCGGCCACCACGAACGGTTCCCCCCAGTCGGTTTGTACCACACCAAGGTTTGGTATCAGGGTCGTGAAGGGATAATCCCCGATCTTGGGCTGAGCGGATGAGATGGCGCTGATGAGTGTCGATTTCCCGGCATTCGGCATCCCGATGATCCCCACATCTGCGATGAGCTTAAGCTCCAGTTTGAGGGTGAGCGTTTGTCCGGGCTCTCCGGGCTGGGCATAGCGTGGCGATCGGTTGGTGGAGCTTTTAAAGCGACTGTTGCCCCTTCCCCCGATGCCGCCTTTTGCGATCGTATGGGGTTCATTCGGCCTTGAAAAATCTTTTAGGATGGATTCGGTATCAGCGTCTTTCACCAGGGTCCCGGGGGGTACTTCTATGATGAGATCTTTTCCGTTTTTTCCGGCCTTGTTTTTCCCCTGGCCGTGAGCGCCGTTTTCAGCCTTGAAA
>CAYSUA010000014.1:0-4643 GCA_964433795.1 uncultured Desulfobacteraceae bacterium
ACCGGGGCGAAGTGTTCGGACTGGTGGGGGAATCCGGGTGCGGTAAAACCACTCTGGGACGCGCGGTGGTCGGACTCGCACCCATCACATCGGGAAGCATTGTTTTCAATGAAAAAAGCATTGTCGGCCTGACCGGACAAAAAGCAAAAGAACGGGCCCGGCATATCCAATTGATCTTTCAAGACCCCCACGCTTCGCTTCATCCCAGGAAAACAGCCTGCGATCTGGTTGGGGTCGGCCTGAAGCTTCACGGTTTGGCGGACGGATATGAAATCGATGAGCAGGTTCTGGCCATGCTGAGACGTGTTGGGTTCAATGCAGAGCATCTCTATCGATATGCCCACGAGTTTTCAGGCGGTCAGAGACAGCGGATCGCCCTGGCCCGGGCGCTGGTGCTGCATCCGGAGCTTCTGATTCTAGACGAGCCCACGTCTGCCCTGGACGTATCGGTTCAGGCACAAATATTAAATCTTTTAAAGGAACTCCAACAAGAATTCCATCTGACCTACCTGTTTATCTCACACGACCTTGGGGTTGTCCGTTACATGAGCACCCGGATCGGGGTGATGTATCTGGGGCATATCGTTGAAATCGGGTCAACGGCTCATGTTTTCGGAAAATCCCAGCACCCGTATACACGAATATTATTATCTTCTCTTCCATCCATCGATCCCGATACTCCCCCGGACCGTGAAGTCCTTGAAGGAGATCCCCCTACTCCCATCGATCCGCCCCCCGGCTGCCCCTTTGCCCCCCGCTGCCCAGAAGCTCAGGATTTATGCCGAACGGATCTCCCTGAATTAACTCAGAGAGGAGATGATGCCGGCCATCATTCGGCCTGCCATTTCCCGCACATCAGTTAGTTTCCATCCACGAATGGTCTTTTTGCCCAACCCGCCAGAGGCGGACAAGTCTCGGCGTCAATCGGCGCTCTCGCTTGTGCGACGTAGCAAGCTACGTCTCCGCGCAAGAGCTTGATTTCCTTGATCTTGAACAAAAATCCTCATCCGTGAATTGGAAACACCAGAAAGTGCCCATGCCGATTTCACCGATTTGTGGATGGGCTAGTTAGTTTTTCACCTTTCTTAAAGCGTCATATTTCCGTTCAATACAGCATTCAAGATGCTATAGTAACCGCGGCAGGCGCCAAGCAGGTGTGAGATTTCAATATATTCGTTATTTACATGGGCCTGGCATTCTTCTGAAGGCCCGAAACCGATGGTTTTAATTCCAGCCTCTCCGGCATAGTGGGATGCATTGGTGCAAAAGGAGTAATGAGAGATTTTAGGATCGAGTCCGGCCTCAATCAATCCTCGGAATGCTGTTTGAATAAACTCGTCGTCTTCATCGTAGATCCAGGCTGGAAAAAAGCGTTCCGCCTGGATAGGCGTATCCGTGTAACAGGTGTCCTTGCCGACTGCGTAGGACGCTTCGGCTTTAAAATCAGGGTCTTCACCTTCAAATGCTGCAATTAAATCTAGGATCGGAGCCAGCACATTTTCCTTTGTGTCGCCAATCAGCAATCGCCGGTCATATGTGGCTTTGCAATATTCGGGGACTACGGACAAACCGGGATAGGGGCTCGACTGGATATCCGTTAATTCAAGAATTCCGTCGCCCAAAACCGGATGCCGGTCGGTTGGCAACCGGCGAACAGCGTCGATCAGCTTCGACATTTTATACACCGCATTCAAGCCCGCTTTCGGGTTTGCGGAATGCGCCGGTTTGCCGAAGGTTTCAACAACAATTTCAGCCCGCCCGCGCTGACCGCGGTTTAGATTCAGATTCGAAGCTTCTCCGATTACCACGCAATCCGGTTTGAAACGTTTACTGATGCTTCGTGAAGCAACGCCTTCAAATGCTTCCTCTTGAACCACGCCGGCGATTACGATTTCGCCTTCAAAATCATGCTGGGTATCAACGGTAAAGTGTCCTGCCGCAGAAATCATTGCACTCAGCGCCCCTTTCATATCGGAGGCGCCGCGACCATAAATGCGTCCATTCTGAACCTCACCCCCAAACGGATCAATTTGCCATTTACTCGGGTCTGTCACCGGCACGGTATCGATATGCGCATCAAGCAGTAATGTTTTACCCGGCCTTTTGCCCTTGAAACGGGCAGTAATGCTCCCATATTCGTCAATGGACACATCTGAGAAACCTCCCTGTTCGAAGATCCGCTTCAATTGCCCGGCAATTTGTGCTTCCTCTCCGGAATAGCTCCTTGTTCGAACCAGATCTGAACAACATTGAATGAGTCTGGCTTCCCGTTCTTCAGTCAGCATATGATACCCCCGCTATTTTTAATTGCAAAAGCTGATTGATGGATATTTAAATTTATATTAAAACGCAAGAGAATCTGGATATTAAGAGAAACTTCAAGAATCGGAGATGACCCATGATAGAGTTGATTGAAAAAGTCGTGAACCCGGATATACGCAAAAAAGCAGTGGAGCAGCTGCGGGAACACGGCATTATCCTTCCCACGTTTAAGCAGATGAGAGATCCGGACGCCGTTCCGGACATCATAAAATCAAAGCTCAAACAGATCGGCCTGTGGGATAAACATCCGCTGAACCTTTTCCGTATCACCTGGAAAAATGAATCGAAAGATAACGGCGGCCTGTTCGGACCGGTGAATCATCTGGAATTGCCGAAAAGCCTCACCGGGGTAAATGCCCGAATCGTTTTGATAATCGGGAAATGGTTTCCCACAGGAGCCCATAAAGTCGGCGCCGCTTACGGCTGTCTGGCACCGCAAATTATCACCGGCCAATTTGACCCCTCCTATCACAAGGCGGTTTGGCCCTCTACCGGAAACTACTGCCGGGGGGGTGCGTTCGATTCCTATCTGATGGGCTGTACAGCGGTCGCCATACTCCCGGAAGAGATGAGCCTTGAACGCTTTGCCTGGCTGGAAGATATCGGAGCGGAAATCATCAAAACCCCCGGCAGTGAATCGAACGTAAAGGAAATCTATGACGCCTGCTGGGATATCCGAAAAAACCGCAAAGATTGCATCATTTTCAATCAGTTTGATGAATTCGGAAACCCCTGCTGGCACTATAGTGTGACCGGACCGGCCATCCAGGAGGTGTTCGAATCAATCGGTTCGGGGTCGAGTTCGCTTTCAGCCTTCATTTCCGCCACCGGATCTGCCGGAACCATTGCTGCCGGTGATTATTTGAGAACGATTCATCCTCGAATCGTTGTGGTTGCATCGGAAGCGCTTCAATGCCCGACCCTGCTGATGAACGGATTCGGCGCTCATCGTATCGAAGGCATCGGTGATAAGCACGTACCGTGGGTCCATAACATTCGAAACACGGATGCCGTCGCTGCCATTGACGATGAATTCTGCATGCGCATCCTGAGGCTCTTCAACGAATCAAAAGGGAAAGCCCTGATGATTCAAGAAGGCGTTCCCGAAAGCATCGTCAATCAATTGGAACTGCTCGGAATCTCGGGAATTTCCAATATGATCACAGCCATAAAAACCGCCAGACACTATGAAATGACCGATAAAGATATTGTGGTAACAGTGGCCACAGATTCGGCGGATATGTATCAATCCAGGATTAAGGAATTAGCCGGCGAACGTGGAGAATACACTACACTTCAGGCCGCTAAAGATATGGAAAAATGCCTCATGGGTCTCGCCAGCGATCACTTCAAAGAGCTGACTTACTATGACCGGAAGGCCATACACAATCTGAAGTACTTCACCTGGGTCGAACAGCAGCAAAAATCAATAGAAGATCTGAACCAACTATGGGAGGATCGAACCCTATGGGAAAAAATCTTTAGTCAGACCAAAACCTGGGATGCCCTGATTGATGAATTCAATGCTGAAACAGGGGTGCTGGAAAAAATGAAAGTAAACAAAAATGTCTAGATTCTGCTTTAACCCGTATTACAATCCCAAGCCTGCCTGGACTTCCGGACCATGCGCCGGGTTTACCAATCCGGACATTAAAGAATTTCATCAATCCCTTAGGGGCTATTCACCGACGCCTTTAATCGAGCGTCCGGCTCTCGCCCAAAAACTGGGCATCCGAAAACTTTATATCAAAGATGAGGCGCATCGTTTCGGAATCAAGGCGTTTAAACCTCTGGGGGCATCGTATGCGATTTTTAGATATTTAAAAGCGCAATGGGAGGAACGATTCGACAGTCATTTCGGAATCGATGCCTTTCAAGACACCGGCAAGATGGAACGGTTGGGAGCAAAAACATTTTGCGCCGCAACTGACGGGAATCACGGCCGGGCCGTTGCCTGGACGGCACGAATGTTAAAGCAGCGGGCAGTGATTTATATGCCGGATAATACCGCTCAGGCCCGGATCAAGAATATTGAAAACGAAGGCGGCAAGACGGTTTTGGTTAACGGCACCTTTGACGACTGTGTTGCCCGGTGCGATGCAGATGCCAGGACTAACGGATGGGTCGCCATTGCAGACACGGCGTTTGAAGGTTATATGGATGTCCCCAACAATATCATGGCGGGCTATAGTACGATCTTTCATGAACTTACTCCACTCAACACACCGGTAAAACCGAAGGTGGACGCGGTTTTATTGCAGGCCGGTGTGGGTGGATTTGCGGCCGCAGGATCGTGGTTTTATACCCATCGATACGGAAAA
>CAYSUA010000014.1:4653-5414 GCA_964433795.1 uncultured Desulfobacteraceae bacterium
AATCGACCCTGTTTGATTTGCGTGGAGCCCACCGATTCAGACTGCTGCCTGGAATCCGTCCTCAGCGGGAAGGGGGTACCCACAGCGACACTCGGAAAACAGATGTCCATCATGGCCGGACTTAATTGTGGTGTTCCGTCCTTGGCGGCATGGCCGATTTTAAAAGATGCCGTGCATGCATTCATGGCCATTGAAGATCGTTATTCAGAAGAAGCCATGCGGGAGCTTTACTTTGCCGAGGCGAAGGATGAGTCGATCATATCCGGCGAATCCGGAGCTTCCGGATTAGCCGGTCTAATGGCATTGTGCCGTGAAGAAACCTTCAAACCGATCCGTGATCGGGTGAAGCTGTCTGATTGTTCAGTGCTCGTCATCAACACCGAGGGCGACACAGATCCCGAAAATTTTAAACAAATCATAAATGCCTCCAAATCGCCGGATACTGACAGATTGGATTGACAAGTAATTTGTTTCTTGACATAGTCCAAACTGTGCAATACGGTTCTTAAACCGAAACCCTTCTCCAAAACTTTCTAACCCTTTTACGATAATGTGATCAATAAAATACCTGAAGTTGTACTTCTTCAATGTGGACGAGGCATAAAACCACCTAATAACCCTTAAATGATGAAAAGGAGGAATGTTATGTCGAGAAAATGGCAAATTTTACTGGGTATTTTCTTAACGGTCGTCCTGGTTGTGGGAGCCGGCTTGGCACCCGCCTTTGCCGCGAGCAAGAAAGCGGACTACAAGTTTAAGTG
>CAYSUA010000014.1:5424-24997 GCA_964433795.1 uncultured Desulfobacteraceae bacterium
ACGGTCATTCTGGTTATGGGGGTCTGTTTAGCGCCCGCAGCTTTTGGCGCGAGCAAAACGGCAGACTACAAGTTCAAGTGGCGGATGTATCAGGTCATGCCCGAAGGTGATGATCATGACAAGCGTGCTAAAGCCTTCGCCCAAGAGGTAAAGGAGAAGACCGACGGACGCATCGATATCAAGGTGTACTCCGGCGGAGTGCTGGGCGACTGGGTGGAATGCTTCGAGTTGTTGATGCGCGGTGATCTGGAGATCGGCCTGTCGTCGGCACCTGACACTTTCGACCCGAGGTTAATTATCTCCTACTACATGCCCTACCTGTTCACAAATACGAAAGAAGCCAAAGAAGGCCTAAAACGGGGGGGCTGGGTCTACAACATGGTTGACAAGCTGTTTTTGCAAAACGGCATTAAAGGTCTCGCACTGTTCCCCCAGGGCTGGGCCGGCATGACGGCAAGAGATGTGCCCAAGGGCTGGGGTGAGATGAAGGAGAATGGAATGAAAATCCGGGTGATGCCGTTGAAGGCATGTGAATTGACGTGGCAACGTCTGGGCTACATCCCGGTCACGATTCCTTACAGCGAGGCTTTCAGCGCTATCTCAAGAGGGGTTGCCGACGGCCAAAGCGGCGGGCCTCCGTACCAGGGGTACCAGTTCCGTGACATTCAAAAAGTATGGATCCAGTACAACGACTATCTGGAGCCCTGGTGGTTTTTCATGAACCTGGATTTGTGGAACAAGCTGACCGAACACGATCAACAGGTTCTGATGGAAGCAGCGGAACGACAGGTTCAAGGCCGCTGGGATTATTTTCTCAAAGAGGCAGAGGAATTCTCCCAAAAAATGGCCGATTTCGGCTTGAAAGTCATTCAGCCCACCGATGCGGAACTGAAAAGTTTCGCAGACGCTGTTCGCAAAGATGTCTGGCCGAAGCTGGAATCGTTGATGGGCAAATCCCTGGTGGATGAATGCAGAAAGAACGTGGGAATCCCGGTCAAATAGGATCCTGCTGTTAGTTTCGTAGATTTTCTTCCCCCGAGGGGGCGGCATTCATACGTCCCCTCGGACACATCCATTCTAACTTCTGGTGAAAAAATGAAGAAATTCTTTCTGTTTATCTGGCACGGTGTGGTTCGTTTACAAAGATGGTTTCTGATCACCGCCGGTTGCGTGATTACCGTTTTGGTTTTTATCGAAGTCATGCTCCGGTATGTGTTTGAATCTCCCCTTTTCGGCATCGAAGAATTGATCGTTGTCATTGCCATGTGGCTCTATTTTATCGGGGCATCTTTAGGGGCTTATGACCGGACGCATATCAAGGCGGATGTGATTCACGTCTGGGTCAAGTCGGCACGGGGCATGGCCATCATACACACAATAAACAGCGTGATTACTGTGACTTTGTCCGCTATCATGGCCGTATGGTGTTATGATTACTTCATTTTTGGGATCGAAAAGTGGGGCGCAACCCCGGCACTTCGCCTGCCCCTGGTGATCCCGCAGAGTGCGGTCTTCGTCGGCGCCATTCTGATGACGATCTATTTCTTTGTTGAGCTGGTGGATAACTTCCGCAATGCCATCTCCAAGGAACCGACCCTCACGACATATTCTTCATAGGAGCTGTGACTCATGGATGTTGTATTAAATCTTGCGATCTTGATCGGGCTGCTTGTTCTGGGTGTACCCGTCCCCTTCTGCTTTATGGCAGCGGTTTTGTCTACCTTCCTCATGGGAAATTACAGTACCATGTTCATCATCTCCACAGGATTCAAGCAGGTAAATTCCATGGCCGTCCTGGCGATTCTCTTTTTCATTCTTATGGGCGGACTCATGGGTACCGGAGGAATAGCCACACGGCTGGTGGCTATCTCAGATTCGATTCTGGGCAGAAAAAAGCATGGTCTGGGAACGGTGACGATTATCAGTTGTGCCATTTTCGGCGCCATATCCGGAACCTGCAGTGCGGCGGTTGCCTCCATCGGCAGTATCATGATCCCCAGGATGCTGGACCGGGGATATCCACGGGGTCAGGCTACAGCACTGGTCGCCTGCCCGTCCGTTCTAGGACAGCTTATCCCTCCAAGCGTGCCCATGGTGCTTTATGCCTGGGTCACCTGGCAATCCGTCGGTGCCTGTTTTTTATCCACGGTAGTTCCCGGGATCATCATGGTATGCCTTTACTGTCTCATGAATGCGTTCATGATCCGTAACGAGCCCATAAAGGTCCTGCCCGATGTTCCCACAAAGCAAAAAATAGAAGATTTTGGGAAAGCCACATTTAATGGGTTCTGGGCGCTGCTCATGCCGGTGATTGTTTTGGGAGGAATCTATGGAGGGATCTTTACCCCCACAGAAGCTGCCGGTGTAGCCGTGATCTATTGCCTTCCGGTGGGTTTCTTCATCTACAAGTCCATGAACCTGAAGCAGTTCGGAGACGCATTGGTTAGCACCATCACCACTACGGGAGTGGTGATCGTGATGGTCTTTTTCGTCATGGTATTGAGCCGCATGTACGTCATGGAAAACGTACCGCAACGTCTCATCGCAACGTTGACGGGATTCACATCAAATAAAATCATCATATTGCTGATGATCAATCTTTTCCTGCTCATCCTGGGCATGCTGGTGGATGATTTCAGCGGGACCCTTCTGGCGGCCCCTCTATTGTTTCCGCTCATAAAGGAAATCGGTATCCATCCCATCCATTTTGCCGCGATTTTGGGTACCAATCTGGGACTCGGCAATAAGACTCCCCCCACAGCGCCCATCTTGTATCTGGCGGGTCGGGTCGGAAATTGCAGGTTCGAACAACTCGTTAAACCGGCTTTGATCTTCATGAGCTCCTGCTCGGTTCCGGTGGTACTGCTGACGACCTACTGTCCGATGCTTTCCCTGTGGTTGCCCCGACTCCTGATGCCGAAGCTGGTGCCGGCAGAGTTCGTTACCTGGTTCGTATTCTAGATTATGGAAAGTGGATGGGCGAAGCCCCTAAATTGCATTTATGGCAAGGAGACACGCAATGGACAACGCTAAAACAGTTTGGTTGAATGGAGAATTGATTCCTTGGGAAAAGGCCACGGTTCCCTTGCTTTCCCACGGTTTTTCCAGAGGTTCGGCCATATTCGAGGTCTTCGGCATTCACGTGGGCCCTGAGGGTCTGGTGGCCTTCCGAATGGATCGGCATTTAGAACGCCTGATGAGAAGCGTCCGGCTTCTTGAAATGGAGTTGGCCTATTCCGAAGCAGAAATCATCAGGGCCGTTATCGACACGGTCAAAGCAAATAAAATGGGAAGAGGATTGATCAAGCTGCTGGCATACTGGGGGGAGGAGGCGATTATCAATCTGGTACTCGATTCCAAGCTCGATGTTGCCATCTTCGCGATTCCGGAAAGCGACGAATTAAGCCTGGATCAGATGAAACCGATTTCCGCCTGCATATCCAAGTGGCGGAAACTCCACCCGGAAACGGTCCCCGTCGGAGCCAAAGCCTGCGCACACTATCTGAACGGGTATCTGGTCCGCAAGGACGCAAATCTCAGGGGCTTTGACGTCGGATTTACGAAGGGAACCGATGGATTTATGGCAGAGGGATCCATCGAATCCTTCTTTATGGTCAAAGACGGCGTTTTGAAAACGCCGCCCCTTGGACGCATATTGAGCAGCATTACCCGTATGTCCATCCTCGAGGCCGCATCTATCGAAAACATACCGGTTTCGGAAGAGCCCATCTCTCCGGATGACCTTTTCTCGGCGGACGAAATTTTTACATGCCATACCGGGATCAAAGTGTCACCAGTAGCGCGATTCGAAGACCGAACCTTAGAAGCCCCCGGACCGATCTCCAAACAATTGATCGAATTGATGAACAGGATCATCAGCTTTCAAGACGACCGGTTCAAGAACTGGTTTAACAAGCTGAATTAGGATATCCCATTCGTCGTTAACTCCGGTTTAGCGCCCTTAAGATAATGGATGATCTTAAAATGGTACCCCCATTGGTGCTAAAAATCTCCCTCGCTGCCTTTCTATTTATCATCCCGTACGAAATACATGCCGACGATATCGCACTACCGAAATCATACAGCATAAGAGTGGTACAGGGGAACGTGCGCGAAAAGCCGTCCAAAAAGGCATCGATAATAGGTCGAGTAAACAACGGTGAGAGGGTCACGCTTATCGAAAGAGCAGACAAATGGTTCTTTGTGATATTGCCGAACGGGAAAACGGGATGGATTCACGAATCCCTGGTTCTTGATAAGAATAAAAAACTAGTACTAAAAGCTATTGCAGGAAATATCCGAAAAAAACCATCACGTTCATCTCCGGTAAAGAAGGTTCTCAAAAAAGGAGATACCGTATCGGTCATCGGAAATAAGGGGAATTGGTATCATATCCGTCTTGGCGGTGGGAAGACCGGCTGGGCCCATAACTCGTTGTTTCGTGTAAAGGATGTCGGTTCCCAAAGGCATGAAAATCCGCCCGCCAAACTAGAACGGCTGCAAACGGTAATCGTCACCGATCAAGAAGAACGAATATTCTTTACATTAAGCGATTTTGTGCCCCCGAAAGTTTTCACCATCGAAGGAAGACGACCGATGGTGGTGTGTGATTTCTCAGGCGTCGGTCCCGGTCTGCAAGTTGAAGAATCGAATAAAGTCGATGGTCGAATTATCAGGTCCGTTTATGTTCTGGTTCATTCGGTTGAAGAGCCGATCACAAGGATCATTATCGAGCTTTTTTCAAAGTATGATTACGATATACAACAGGATTTTTATAAAAAAAAGAATCTATATGTGTTGAATATTAAGCGTATGTAGTTACTGAAAAGAACAAAGCTCGAGATAGTAATCATTCTCTTAAGCGCACTGTTTAGCTTTTAATAGAATTTTTGCGTTTTGATTCTTACAAATAAAACTTCTAAACAGGCGTTAGGCCATGGTAAGAATATATTTCGCTTACAATATTTGTTGAAAAAAACTGAAGAAATGACGCCCCCCATTGACCGCCACCATTGACCAGGCCGACATGGGTCAAGCTGACAATATTTTCTGGAGGAGGTTTAGTATTTAAAGAGGTTCCCCCTAAGGGGACAATTTCAAATAGAGAAGGAAAAATCCTCACATAACGTAATGCCAGGTGATAATAGACAACCGCAGCATCGGCACGGCCATCAGCCACTGCCTGGGGCGCCTCTCGGTGATGAATGCGTTTTCCGAAAAGAACCTGTCCCTTCTCAATCTTATCGTCCGGAAATCCCTGGTTTGCTGCTTGCACGGACACCATCGCTTTCAGGGTGTTGTAGTAGGCGGTGAAGCTGGCCTTCTCCGTATCCGGATTGGACAAAAAGAGCCGGATATCGTCCCGCCTCAGATCGGATACGTTGAAAATTCGTTTCGGATTGCCTTTTTTTACCAGCAGGACATTGCCCTGGTTTCGAACAAATGGAATGTGCCCGGACATAAATCCGTCTGCAACAAGTTTATCCAGTACTTCAGGAGGGCTGATAAAGACATGGGGAGACACACTGATGGTCAGGTTGCCCAATTGAAGTCCGCCGGTTCTAAGCATGTTCACTATGGGGCCTGGCGGCGTTGTGGCGTAGAATATCCCGGATAATTCCTCGTTTTTTTTTAGAAATTGATCCAGACATTCCTGAAGCGCCATATGGTGGTTTCCGTCGGAAAATACCACCAATTCTGCATTTGCCGGGTCCCCATGAAAGTCCAGGCAGATGTTTGAACCCGGTTGATTCCAGCGGAAACAGTGTGCATTTTCGCCAGCCTGCTCCTCAGGCCAGTCAAGATAGGCTGGTTCTTTTTCAGAGTTGTCGGTCTGCTGTATCATACCGTTATTTTTTTTTCATCGAAGTCTTACCTGTCTTGAAAACGACATAACCCGTAACACACATTAAGATCATCGCCAAGGGGCGTTTGAAGAACATAAACGTATCAAGCTGCGATGCAATAATGACCTGCTGAAGCGCAGTTTCCCAGATCGGCGTCAGAATAAAACCGATAATAAAACAGATGTGGGAATAATCATACTTTCTCATGAAATACGCAAGAAATGCAAAAAACAGCATTAGCATGACATCAAAAACGTTATATGCCCCCAGATAGGAGCCCATGATGCAGGTGAAGATGATAATGGGATAGAGGATCGGCCGGGGTGTTTGTACCGCTTTACAAGAGGCCCTTAATCCCAGACGCCCGACAACCAGCAAAAAGATATTGGCAATGATTAAACTGCCGTATATGGAGTAGATGAACTGCGCATTCTGTTCAAACATCAAAGGCCCGGGGATCATGCCGTGTATAATGAACGCGCCGATGAGCAGGGCAGAGGCCACATTGCCCGGAATCCCCAGGGTGAACAAAGGAATCAGGCTGGACGCACAGACAGCACTGTTAGCCGATTCCGATGCGGCGATCCCCTCAAGCGTTCCCTTGCCGAACTCTTCGGGATTCTTTGATTTTTTCCTTGCCTGGTCGTAAGCGAAAAAGGAGGCCACCGGCGCGCCCAGGCCGGGCATGGCGCCGACCGCGGTACCCGCTACGGCTGAACGCAGGAGTGTTTTGAGATTACGGCGATACTCGGGCCAGGAAAGGAAGCGGTCTTCCGGTTTATCGGAGAACGTGCAGGTGGCTTCGGAGCCGTCGCCTTTATTATTGTAACGGCTCTCCAATTGGATGATGATTTCGGAAAAAGCCAGCATCCCGATACCGATAGGAATCAGTGCTATGCCCCTTTCCAATTGATAAAGCCCAAAGGTCAAACGCGGCAGTGCGGACACCGGTTCCATGCCGATGGTGCCTACAAAGATTCCGAGTGCGGCGGCGATAAGACCCCGCGCAAGCGATTTCGTTCCCAGCCCTGCAATGATGGTCATGGCCAGGCAGATCAACGCAAAAATTTCCGGCGGTCCCATGTACAGGGCCACCGCTGCAAGTGGTGCGGCCACTAAAATCAGTACCCAGGTCGCAAAAAAATCCCCGGAAACCGACCCATAGAGCGCCATGCGCAAGGCCTTTTCACCCTTGCCCTGTCTGGACAGTGGGTAGCCGTCCCACGAGGTTGCCGCAGCTTCGGGCGTACCCGGTGCATTGAGCAGTACGCCGGAGATGGCACCCCCATAAAAAGCCCCCTTATTGAGGCCCACAAGAAAGCCGATGGCCGACACGGGGGACATGTAGTACGATAACGGTACGCACAGGGCAATGGCCATGGGCCCGTTAATGCCCGGAATCGCCCCCGCGACCATACCCGCCGTGACACCCACCAGCACAAACAGTAAGTTTGAAGGGTGCAGTGAATCTATGAATCCTGCAATAATCAGTTCAAGCACACCTGCTCCTATCGGAAACTCTCCGGTTTACGGCATGGGGACACTGAGTCCATATCGCATGACCGCATACAAAAATCCCACCGTACCAGCAGCCACTAGCGCCATGGTAACTGGCCTGCGCTGACCGCAAAGGTATTGGATCAACAGCATAAACAGGAGCCCGCCAGGGATAAAACCGATCCACTTCATGGCGGGCATCAGCAGGATGCAGGGGATCATGAAACAGGCAAGGTGCCACAAATGTACCCTTCCCCCCGAGGGAATATCACCTGATTGACCCGCTTCGGGCTTTGTTGATTTTGATTTAAAATGAGAAAAAATATTAAGTCCCAGCGACAACAATGAAAGGGCCAATATGCTCCCGAAAGCCACATTGGGCAGCAGCGCAGAAGAGACACCGTAACCCGGATATGGGGGTGTAAAGGTGGGAATGACCCATAGTAAAAAGACCAAACTCCCCAACGCGACGCCGCCAGAGACGAGATTTTCTCTTTTCTTTCCCGTCATACCAACCTCACTCGAATTCATTGCATGTAATAGCGGCAATCTGTCAGTACAGATTCTTTTTTGGTACTGACGCTTTAGGGCCGTGATAGAGATCCCGAATCGGGATCTCTAACGACCGTTTTGGTGTGTCCTGTGCTGTTTATTTTACTTCGCTGCTTTTGCCTGGCGCCCAAATTTATCATAGGCACTATTCATATACTTCTTTGCAGCATCCCTGCCATAGTCCACCGGCCCCATTTTCAGCTTTATGGCAACGAATTCACGAAACGCTTTATCCTTTGAGAGTTTCATCAGGGTCTTTTCCAGTTTGTCCGCTACGGCACCGGGCAGGCCTTTTGGCGCAGTCAGAACCACAAACATTTCCACGGATTCGTCCCAACCCTGTTCCTTAACGGTGGGTACATCTTGAAGTTCTTTACGACCTTTGGGGTCTTTGAGCCTTGTGGGTGTTGATGCTGCCAGCAGCGTCAATTTTTCCGGTACGTATCCAAATAAAATGGCGCCCAGGTGCCCCACGTCCGCATGACCACCCATAACGGCTTGTATGATGGAAGGGCCGCCCTGGCTTGGCATAAGGGCTAGCTTTACGCCTTCCTTGGCCGCAATTCGCTTCATAACATCCCGGTCGTCAGAACCTTGAAACATGTAGGTTAAACCGCCCTTGTTTTCTTTCCTGGCCCAGGCAAAGGCGTCTTTCAGGCCCTTCCAGCCACGATCGGGTGTGCATACAAAACCGCTCTGATTAAGCCCCAACATGGAAATGAACGCGAAATCATCAAACTTGTAGCGCGTTTTAACAAAATGCGGCGAATAGGTGTACGCGGCCGTAGCACCCACACCCAGGGTATATCCATCGGCTTTGGAGTTTTTCAGATCCATGGCCATCACGCTCCCATGAGAACCACCAGGCGTGTTGACCACCAGTACGGGTTGTCCCAGTTCAGCTTTCATGACATCAGCCAGCTTGCGTGTCAACAAATCAATCTGGGCACCAGGCTTTACCATGGTAAGCATTTTTATTGGTCGACTTGGATAGTCTGCCGCAAGCACTGGCTGTGCAACGCACAAGCCGGCAAGGGCCACACATAAAAGCAGGGTCATTAAGGTTGAGCGCATTGTTTTCCTCCTTTTGATTGAGTTTTTCTTATCATTCGTGTCTTTGTGTATCAAATTATTCGGGTCGTTAAACTTATTCATAAACAACCTCCTTTCTTAAAAAATTTGGTAATTACACCGGTTAAGGTTCAACACATGTGGCTATCGTTACCATGGTTTTCCAATTTCGACTTATATTTCCTTAAAACGCTACCGAATATCGTGCAGACGATAAAAAGTCGATTATTTTTAATATTCGTTATTATCGTCCATCCGATAGATTTATCTTGTTTATTGCTTTTAGATAGATACCCAGATGAATGGCACGAATACGGGGAGTCATGATCTGGAAGACCAATTATTTTTCAGTGAAAGGAGTCATATATGCCGAAAGAACAACCAACAGACATCAATGAAATCTCAACAGAGATCATTGAAACGGATTTATTAATTATCGGCGGCGGCAATGCCGGGTGTTTCGCCGCTGTAGAAGCAAAGAAATTGGATCCTGCGCTGCAGGTTACCATCATGGAAAAGGCCCACATCAGCCGTAGCGGCGCCTGTGCAGCCGGCATGGACGCCATTAACACCTATATTCCTGAAGGCAAAACACCCGAAGATTTGGTTCGGTGGAGCCGCTCTCAGGTGGGTGGCGGTCCGCTTCGCGAAGACCTGGCCCTCAGTAATGCACAGGAACTAAATAGTGCCGTAGACGATCTGGAATCTTGGGGATTGCCGATTGTCCGGGATGAAGACGAAGAACTCCAATATCGTGGTAAATGGGACATCTCCATTCATGGCGAGCAACTGAAGCCGATCATGTCCGAAAAGGCGCTCGAAATGGGAGCAGACGCATATAACCGGGTTGTTGCCACCAATCTGTTGATGGATAATGACCTATGTGTAGGTGCCATGGGATTTCATCTCAAGGAAGGAAAATTCTTCGTCATTAAAGCAAAGGCAACCATCGTTTCCACCGGCGGAGCCTGCGGATTGTACAAATCCTATACGAGTGATGCCACCAGTTCCCATCATCAGACCTGGATGAGTCCATTCAATGTGGGAACCGGCTATGCCGTGGGTATCCGGCAAGGTGCCGAACTGACCACCATGGAGCAGAGATGGATCGCCACTCGCACAAAAGATCACTGCGGTCCCGTCGATACCATTTCGGTGGGGTATAAATCCAATATCATCAATGCAAAGGGCGAACGAATTTTGGAAGAACATTACGCCCATCTGGGGGGCGACAACGCACCCCGCTATATTCGGGCCAATGCACCCATGAACGAATGGCTTGAGGGCCGTGGACCGACGTATGCAGATACGACCCATTTGTCGGAAGAGGAGGCCAAAGAGCTTAAAGGGGATTATCTCAACGAAAGACCTTCTATGGTTTTGTTTCTGGCTTCAAGGGGTCAGGATATCACCGAAGAACCGATTGAGATATACGGCAGTGATCCTTACGTAGTCGGGGGACACACATCCAGTGGGTACTGGGTGGAAATCGATCGAATGACGACGATCCCCGGTCTTTTTGCAGCCGGTGAAACCGCCGGGGGTACACCGAATAAGTTTGTGGGTGGATGTGCTGCAGAAGGGGTGTTGGCAGCGCGGGGAGCGGTCAAATACATGGACTCCGTAACAATGCCCGAAACCGATGCACAACAAATTGAGGCGGAAAAAGAGAGAATCTTCGCACCGCTGCTCAGAGGACCCGATTTTGACGGCGTCTCCCCGCTGGAGATGGAGGAGCGGATGCAGCGGCTCATGGATGAATATGCGGGTGGTATCTCACAGTTTTACCGGACCAATGAAGAGCGCTTGGATTATGCATTGAAACATCTGAACATGTTATACGACCAAGTACAATATCTTTATGCTAAAGATCTTCATGACTTGATGGGTGCCCATGAAGTGATTGACCGCATTTATGTGGCGGAAACGTTGGTCCATCATCTTAAGTTCAGAAAAGAAACTCGCTGGCCGGGATGGCAGACCCGGTCGGACTATCCCGATGTCGATCCCAACCTTGACTGCTTTGTAGAAAGTAAAAGAAACAGAGAAACAGGTGAAACAGAAATGTTTACAAGGCCCTATGAACAGATTGTTCCGGGTGACCGATTACAACCATAAGTTTTTGAGGAGGAATAACACATGCCCCCACGAGTTGATTTAGAAAAATGTGACGGATGTAAAGCACAAGCGGAAACCTTGTGCGAACAGATTTGTCCGGGTGACCTGATGACACTCGGCGATAATGGCAAGGCCTACTGTCGGGCGAAAAGAGACTGCTGGGATTGTATGTCCTGCACCAAAGTTTGTCCGGTCAGCGCTATTGAAACCCGTATCCCTTACCAGCTGGGATATCATAAAGCGCAACTGATTCCCATGATGGGAACAAACAACATCACGTGGACCTGCGTGGATATCAACGGTAACGTCGAAAGATTTCGTTACAGAAACAGGAATGAACCTGAATGATGGAAAAAGAAAAACCCAGGGTAGGCGTCTATATCTGGATCCAAGGCAGCGGGCTCGATCAGGCAGTCGATTTAGATGGCCTGATCGAAAAGATAGGCAAACCCAAGATTGTCGGTCAGGTACGGATGCTATCGGATCTGTGGTCCGATAGCCTGGTCGAAACGCTGAAAAATGATATTCAGGAACAAGGCGTCAATCGGTTCCTGTGGATCGGCCGCTTTGGTGATCACCAGATCAGAACCATCATGGAAAAATCAGCGACCTTGAGTGTCAACCCCTATCTGCATCACTGGTTCGATCTTGAAGAACAGGGCATCACCTCAGCGAGTGTGGATCAGAAGATAAGGGAAAAAAAGGCCTTGGCCCTTATCAAAATGGCCTTGGCCAGAACCAGACTCTTGGAACCACTTGAGCCGGAAAAGATACCTGCGTCGAATGAACTGCTTATCATCGGGGCAGGTATTTCAGGACTTCATGCGGCAGACAGTGTATCCGCGTTGGGCAAAACCGCCCATATCTTGGAACGGGAAAGCGGTGTCGGTGGAAACGTTGCCCAGCTCTCCCGTTTTTATCCCAGGATCTGCGATCCCCATTGCGGTCTGGAATTTATCCTGGACCGGCTGGTTGAGTCTAAACGGGTTTTCTTTCATACAAACTCGGAGCTTATCGCGTTGTCGGGAAGTCCCGGTAATTTTACGGCTAAATTCCGAAAACGCCCACGATATGTTGATGAAGAGCGATGTAACGGCTGTGGCGAATGTGTTCACGTATGCCCGGCTGAAAACACTCACTCCATTCCCTATTCTGAAGTCATGCTGTCGGAGGAAGAGGGATCAAACGTTTCGCAAAACCTGTTTCAATTCAAGCAAAAGGCGATTCATCCATCCCGACCGATGTCGTTTCCTGTAGCTTATACCATTGATAGAGACTGCTGCCCTCCGGGATGTGAGGAATGCGTCGGCGCCTGTCCTTCCAAGGCGGTGGATTTAGATCAAAAAGAAACCGAAGAGGAAATCCAAGCCGGTGCCGTTCTCGTCACCACGGGCTGGGAGCCATATCCGCTGTCGAACGTTGAAGAATACGGCTATGGTCGATATCCGAACGTGGTCAGCAATCTTGAGATGGAACGTATCCTTGCGGTTGAAGATAAAAACGAAGCCGTTTTTCCGGGTTTTTCTCTTGGAAACTTAAAACAGGTGGGGTTTATTCAGTGTGTCGGCAGCAGGGATGAAAGGCATCTTCCTTATTGTTCTTCCGTTTGCTGTTCCGTGACGCTGAAACAGATTTTACACCTCGGTCAGGTCCTGCCGGATACCCGTTTCTTTGTTTTTTACATGCATATTCGTTCGGCGGGATTCGAAGAGGAGTTATACCGTCAAACAAGAGAATCCGGTAATGTGGTCTTTATCAAAGACAGACCGGCAAGAGTAAATCATGATCCAAACACCGGACGGCTGAATATAACGGTTCTGGATCCGGCGCTTGACAAGAAGCTTGAATTCGATCTGGACCTTCTGGTGCTGTCCGGTGGTATGTGTCCCTCATCGGAATCCAAGAATATTTCCGAACTTCTCAATCTGCCCCAAAACCGTTTCGATTTCTTCGAATCGCACCAGCAGTGTTTTTCGGAAGAGACTCAGCGAACCGGAATCTTCGCGGGCGGCTGTGCCAGGCAGCCCCAGAACGTGGCCCAATCCATTGAGTCGAGTCATCAGGCTGCGATTAAGGCTCTGCCATTTCTGCAAGGCGAAATTACCATTGAACCGACCTATCCGGTGGTGGACAAGACGAAATGCGACCAGTGTAAACGCTGTATGGAAGATTGCCCCTATTCCAGCTATATTTTCGACGAAAAGGAATTCCCCGAGCCGGTCCTTTCAAAATGCCGGCAATGTGGGAATTGCATGGGTGTCTGTCCCCTTGCGGTTATTTCAATGCGGAACAACACCATCAAACAATCAGCGGCACAAATTCAAGTGTTGGAAAATTCGTTCATGGGACCCAAAGATCCTCTCGTGCTTGCTTTTTTATGCGAAAACGATGCTTACAAGGCTGCCCAGAAAGCGGCGTATGACGGAATGGAGATTCCACCGAACGTTGTGTTTCTCAAGGTTTCGTGTGCGGGTAATGTCAACAATGCGTTGCTGGCCGATGCACTGTCGATCGGTATAGATGGTATTTTCATTGGCGGGTGTAAAAACGATCATTGTCATTATGTCTGGGGAAACCAGCTGGTGGAGAAAAGAAGCGATGATCTGAGTGACAAGCTTAAGAAGATGATAATGGAGCCGGAAAGGATCCGATTTGAAAATATCGAAATCAGGGATTCGAAAAAATACGTGGATGTAATGACCGTCTTTGTCGAAGACCTGAAAAAAATGGGTCCGAATCCGTTTAAAATTTAAAAGTTTTGGGTACATAGACAAAACAAGATGGTTTTTTATCTGATTTTTTACATTACTGCGGTGATTTTTCTGTTAGGCGTTTGTCACAGGATCCGGTTATGGTTTTGCTTAAAGCTTGGCGATGATGCGGAAACCGATACGCCGCTCCAGAAACTATCCTCCGTCATCAAGGGGATTTTTCAAGTCGTTTTCAGCCAGAAAATTTTGATATTGCTGAAAGTATTTATCCTCGACATCGTTTTTCAGCTTCGGACCCTGAAAGAAAGCCCATACCGATGGGTCATGCATATCCTCATTTATTATGGCTTTATGCTGCTGCTGTTGATGCACGGCCTTGAACCTTTCATTGCCGAAGCTTATCTGCCCGATTATTATTCGACGCTGAATCCGTATCTGTTTTTACGGAATTTTGCCGGATTCATGGTGATTGCAGGTGTGTTAATGGCAGTGGTCCGGCGTTTTTCGATGAGACCTGCGCGCTTGAAAACCGGCGGGATGGACCTATTTGCCATTGCCACTGTCGGCGCCATCATTCTCTCGGGCATCTTGCTCGAGGGGTTCAAGATAAGTTCCTACAAAGATTTTGAGCGGATGGAACTGGAATATGCATCTCTTGAAGACGAGGAAGAAGTCAACGCCCTTGCGAGTTACTGGGTTCATTATTTTGGTGTTGTCTCCCCAAACCTGAACCAGCCTTTTCCGGAAGAAATTCTGTCCCAGGGCGAAGCCATTCACGAAGAAAACTGCATGGCGTGTCACTCATCGCCCCAATGGGCCTTCACCGGTTATGTTACAGCGAAAATGGTTGCCCCGGTCGTTTCGGGTTTTTCCGAGACCGATTTTGCCAGTATTTTCTGGTATATTCATTTTATTGCCTGTTTCGTAGGATTGGCATATATCCCGTTCAGCAAGATGTTTCATATCTTTGTGAGCCCTGTGTGCCTGCTGGCAAATGCGGTGATGGACCCCAAAACGTCCCGCCTGCAGAATTTTGCCGTAAAGCAGATGATGGAACTGGATGCCTGTACTCATTGCGGCGCGTGCACAACGCGGTGCTCGGTCGGGATTGTCATGGAAGAAATTCCAAACATAAACATTTTGCCGTCCGAGAAAATTTTGGCGCTGAAAAAATTAGCGGTCAATAAATGTCCGGAAGAAAAAGATTTATGCATGTTGCAGGAGGGAATTTATCTGTGTACCAATTGTCATCGCTGTACGGATGTTTGCCCTGCAGGGATCAATCTCCAGCAGCTTTGGCACACTGCCAGGGAATTACTGCTTCGACAGGAACACCCGGAGTTGTTGATTTTTTCACCGCTATCGATATGCCGGGGGCTGCTCAGCGATGAACTGAAGGCTGAACAATATCTTGGGCCGATAAAACGGGTCAAGGAATTGATCAAAACGTCATATCAGATAGACATTCATGATAAGACTTTGAGGCCGGACTTGACCGATCCAGATCTTCATTTTCGGCTGACCATGTCAAACCAGAGTCGAAGCTTCTCCTGTTGCTACGGTTGTATGACGTGTACCGATGCCTGCCCGGTAATGCACAACTATGAGCATCCTCAAAAGAAACTGGGTTTGGTTCCGCACCAGATCATGCAGTTCTTGCATTTAGGATACACGGACATTGTTTTGGGTTCTGAAATGTTGTGGGCTTGTCTGGGCTGCTATCAATGCCAGGACCATTGCCCACAGGGGGTCCATATTACCGATGTGTTTTATGAATTAAAAAACATCGCCATCAAAAAGGTGAAGGATAAAACCACGAAACTGTAGAGTGGACATATTCATGAATTTTGCTTTATTTCGCTGTTGCCCCACATCCATTTTTTTAAAACAATATGAATCCTCCACGGATGCCGTGCTGCGAAAACTCGGGGTACAATTTAAAGATATCAAGAAATTTAATTGCTGCGGCTATCCCTTAAAAAACATAGACACCAGGGCCTACGCCCTTGCCGGCGCCCGCAACCTGGCCCTGGCCGAAAAAAACGGCGTCCATATCCTGACCTTCTGTAACTGCTGCTTCAACAGCCTCAAGCATATCCAGCACACCCTGAAGGAAAACCCGACCCTAAAGCAGGACATCAATACCACCCTGGCAAAAGAGGGATTGACCTGTCAGCAACCGGTTGAAGTCAAGCATCTTTTCGAGGTGCTGTTTAACGACATCGGCCTTGAAAAGATCCGGGACAAGGTGGTTAAACGCTTCAGCGACCTTAACATTGCCACCCACTACGGTTGTCATATTTTACGGCCCAAAGACATCGTCCGGTTTGACAATCCGATGGCTCCCACCATATACGACCAACTGGTGGAGCTTACCGGCGCCCGGAGCATCGCCTGGCAGACCAAGCTGGACTGCTGCGGGTCGCCCCTGCTGGGCATTGATGATGAACTGTCGCTGGATTTAACCCAGAAAAAAATAACGGATGCCAAACAGTCCGGCGCCGACTATCTCTGCAGCGCCTGTGTCTATTGCCAGCTCCAGTTCGACCGAGTTCAAAAGATGCTGGTATCCCGGCGCAATGAAATCCAGCCGCTGCCCTCGATCCTTTACACCCAGCTGCTGGGGCTGTGCCTTGGAATTGATAAAAAAGCCTTGGGAATCAACCTAAATGAGCTGGCGATAACCCGGATTGAAAATTACCTCTCTTAATCCCCCTCTTCTTTATCCCGGACAAATAGATCCACGCTATTCAAAATCGTCTCATTGTCATGTTCATAATTTTGAACATTTGACGCCATGTTTTTGTAATGATAATCTTCCTTTTATAACTTACATCAAATCTTTGTAAACTGACCTAATTTTTCTGTTCAGCTACCACACAATGGAAAGCGATGGAGACTCTCTGGCATCTTCATGAAAAAGATTTTTTTTGGGATCTCCCGGTGGAGAAAGAAAAGTTCTTATCTCTATCGACCAAAAGATCACTAAAAAAGAACGATTTCATCTTTTATGAAGAAGATCCGGGAGAATCCTGCTTTTACCTTGAAACGGGGTCTGTCAAAATTTTTAGCGTGACCGCTTTAGGAAAAGAGCCCATGTTCTTTGTCCGAAAAGCCGGCGAAGTATTTGGACTGGCTGAAGTCATAGACGCCAAGGAAAGAAAATGTAACGCCCAAGCCCTGATCCCCTGTGTGTTATATGAAATCAACAAAAAAAACTTCGACTTTCTTCTTTCCGAGTATCATTCACTTGCCAGAAAAGTGATGAAGGTTTTAGGTCGGCGCCTGCGGTACCTTGGAGAGCAAATTGAGAATTTGATGGTCTGTGACGTAAACACGAGAATGCTAAAGCTTCTGTTTTATCTGTGCAGCAACAGCTTACTCGATAGAGCGTGTTTGACACAACCGATAAAAGTTCCCATCACCTTGACCCAGGAACAGATGGCATCGTTAACCGGATCCTGCCAGCAAACAGTCAGTGAAACGTTAAAACAACTTCAGGATGCCGGACTCATCAGTATCTCCAAAAAAGAAATCACCCTCCTGAATCCGCTTGAGATAATAGATAAAATCAATCAATAGGCTCTTGTGGCCAAGCCATTTCAAAGGCGGAACGCCGGTCTTTTTTCACATACTTTGGAATAGACCTTACCACTGATCGACCGCCCCAATCCGGCAGTCGTCTAAGATTACCTTATGGTCTCAGGCGCCCCGTCAACCCAGAAGGTAATAGACATACGCCGCCATCAACAGACTCAATACACGAAGCATCTGTCCCAGCAACAGCAGCTGTGTTCCCATCTTCGGTGAGAAAATTCCGATATATCTGGGCAGCTGGTGCCTGATCGCCCGGATAGGAAAAGCTACTATATTTCCCACCAATAGGGCCAATACCGTCTGGTTGATGGTCAACATACCCGCATTCATAAGGGCGCCGGCTGCAGCAAATCCGGATGTAAATTCGGCTGCAAAACTTAAAATAACAAACGACAAAGACTCTACAGGAACAAATTCCGTGGCAATATACCCTGCAAGCCATGTCCTGACGAAACTGAAAACCCCTGATGCATTCAAAACAAAGACAAGAATGTATACGGGCACCACATAAATCGTTATATTGACAATTCGACCCGGAAATCTATCCCGGATTCCCTCCCATACGGTTTTACTTTTTTTCTGATCCGAAGACGGCATGGATGACGAATTGGCGAGGTTTTGATCGCCACTTTTTTTTATACTCGGCGATAGATGTCCGTAAGATAAAAGAATAACGGTTCGAAGCAAAACAGCCAGGAAAGTGATCACAAAATATAATATGCCTGCCCTCCCGGTTAAGGGGATGACGATAAAGAAGGTCGTGGGAAGATGTAGAAAATAGGCTGGAAACTGATTTATAAAATTTGTTAAAAACAACTGCTTGCGTGATATTCGTTCTTCCTTGTAAAAACCTAAAAGCATTGAGTTTGCCGCAACGCCGGAGAAGAATGCCGTTGTAAATGCGGCACTGCATTGGGCGTTGAGGTTTCCGAACCGAAACACAGGGCCTGCCCATGCGCCCAATATCCTTGTCCAACCGGACGATTCGATAATCTGCCCGATAATGAGGCCGAAGCTGATAAAAAACATCAGCCTGCACAACGGCCAAAGCAGTTTGGTTAAAAAGGTATTTAGATTGATATGGTTGAGCCCAAACAGCAGAATGACGACTGAAAGGACAAGAGACAGGAGGATCGGGCGATATTTAACCTTACTGTGGGCAGTCACTTTTAATGATCTCGTAAAAAGTAGGTCTTAGACGGATTCGTAAAAGGCTTCAAATTCAAGGCGCGCGAATTTCGTGTCATGAGGCGTACTTCGCGTACGCCGCAATGGCAACGGAATGAAGCGCAACGCAGAAGTTGAACCTTTTTCGAATCCGTCACTTTTTTTGCTTTGCGATAATCAATGTCCAATAATCCGGAGGCCGGTTCCGGAGTATTTCCATGTCATTGATGATCTCCTCATCCGGTTGACTGCATTTTGTGATCCCTTTGGAGTGGTATGGCGTGTCGGCCTCGTCAATAGCCCGGGTAATGTCTTGAACATTTCGATAGGCCTTTAGAAATACGACGGTCTCCGGTTTATTTTCGAGCCGGCGCAACCGGTCCCCCCCTTTTGCACCGGAGACAACGAGCAGAGATTCCTCTCCCTCCACCAGCGGAGTGTTCAATCTTGCGGCTGCGGCCTGATATGAGGTAATTCCGGGTATGATTTCAACCGGTATATTCGGTTCAATGTCTTTCAAACACCTCAAAATATATCCGAATGTGGAATATGTCATGGGATCGCCGAGGGTCAAAAAGGCTACATCTTTTCCGGTATCCAACGATTCATATATGGTATTTGCATGCTCGCACCAGGCCTTTTCAGTTTCATCGGGATCTGTGGTCATGGGAAAGGAGAGTTTATGTATGGGTGTCGTTTCAGGGATATGGCATTTTGCTATTCTGACGGCCAGGCTGTGATTGTTTTTAGTGGAAGCGGCCGCAAACACGACATCAACGGTCTTCAGTATCTTCGAGGCTTTAAGGGTTATCAAGTCGGGATCTCCCGGCCCCACCCCGATACCGTATATGGTTCCTATTTTTGAATTCATTACTTCCTCGTTTACTCTTGGTAATTTTTAAAATTTAGCCGCCCGCTCGACCCACACAGACGGACACGGACTTTTGCCCCCGCGACTTGCGGAGGCAAAAAATGTCATCGCTTCGCGATATGATTTAATTCGCTATGCCTGAA
>CAYSUA010000015.1:0-23581 GCA_964433795.1 uncultured Desulfobacteraceae bacterium
CAAATTCTGGAATGAAGGACGTTTTATGAAAGCTGAAATTGTTATGATCGGAACCGAGCTTCTGCTCGGTCAAATTGTGGACACCAACGCATCTTATCTGGCTCGGCAGCTGGCATCCATCGGGGTCGATGTTCGAAAAAAAACAACTGTGGGTGATGACACCGATACCATCGCCCATGTGATCCGCAACGCATTGAAACAATCCGATATCGTAATTACATCAGGAGGTATCGGACCTACAGTTGACGATAAGACCCGAGAGGCTGTGGCGAAAGCGATCGGTCAAGAACTTATTTTAGACGAAAACCTGCTCCAGCAGATTGAAGCCTTCTTTAAACGACGGGGACTGATATTGGGAGAGAATAATAAGCTTCAGGCCTATGTGCCGGAAACGGCCATCCCCATTGAAAATCCGGTAGGAACCGCACCGGGCTTTATCGTTCATTCAGATGGGGGGGTTTCGGTCTCCCTTCCCGGTGTTCCACGGGAACTGTACTATCTCACCGAAAACATCGTATTGCCATATTTACGAAAAGAATTTGACCTAAAGGCAATCATTAAAACCCGTGTCTTGCGCACCTCCGGTATCGGAGAAAGCAACATCGACCGCATGATCGGAGACCTCGAGCATTCAAAAAACCCTGTGGTCGGACTCGCGGCTCACCCGGGCTCTGTTGATATCCGTGTTTCTGCAACGGCAGACAGTCTGGCGGCTGCTGAAAAAATTATAGATGATATGGAAACGGAAATACGGAACCGTGTCGGAGATATTATCTACGGTGTCGATAGTGACACCATCGAACAGGCGGTAGTGAATCATATCGCTCGATCGAAACTTAAAATTGCTGTGGTCGAAACCCATACCGGCGGTCATCTCGCAACCCGGCTCACCTCGGTTCCTTCGGGGTTGGATATTTTAGAAAATGCACTGGTGCTGCCGCTCCAAAAAACAGGGGAACGTTTTCCCCCTGGATCGACCATGATTCCTGAACTCACCGAAGCATATGCCAAAGCACTGGCCCGACGAATCGCAGAGGAAATGGAAAGCGATATCGGCGTGGCGGTTATCGGTGATGAAGATCCGGATGTCGGCCCCTTTAATGAAAAAACCGGAAACACATATATCGGTATGTATACTTCCGGCCATTCGGTCTGCTGTCACATTCAAATCGGCGGTATTGCCCGCGACACCCGAACCCGAATCATCAATTATGCTTTTGAAGCATTGAGAACGTTTCTCACAACCGCGGACCCGGCTTCGCTCTGAAGAGCTTCGCCGCGGTTCGTTTCGCGAACAAAACGATTGGAGGTTGGAAACCATCCATGAAAGTAACTTGCGACAGTTTGGAAACCGGCGCTATGAATGCCCGGGGTCTAACAGTAGTCATCGATGTGTTTCGAGCGTTTACTTGTGCTCCTCTGTTATTTTCCTTTGGCATCAAACATTCGGTGCTCGTGGCCACTCCCAGTGACGCCCTGGCGCTTAAGGAAAAGGATCCGAATCTCATTCTAGTCGGAGAAGTTGGGGGTGCTCCGATCGAGGGGTTCGATTTCGGAAATTCTCCAAGTCAGCTGTTACGTCAGGACCCGTCCATCTTTCAAGGTAAAATCGTCGTCCAGAGAACCTCTTCGGGTGTTCAGGGCGTATTGGCTGCTCTTGAAAATGCCGATGAAGTTCTGCTTGGAAGTTTTGCTTTGTCAAAGTCCATTGCTGCTTATATTCAATCCAAAAACCCGGATCGGGTGAGCATTGTGGCCATGGGCTGGGATTTGAAGGAAATCGCTCCGGAGGACGAATGGTGTGCCCGCTATATCGCGCATTTATTGGGACAAGGTGAATATGACCATCGTGAGGCGTTAAAAGAGATCGTATTCAACAAACAGGCTCAAAAATTCCTTTACCGAAAAAAAGCCTATTATCCGCCGGAAGACCCGGTGTTGTGCCTCCAGCGAAATATGTACGGTTTCATTTTAAAAGCAGAACGCAAAAAGGGGCAGGTGATCGTGACGAAACGGGAATTGTGATCAATTTTGCAACTGTGACGGTTTATACGGATATTAGACGATTTTGGATGAAAATATATGGAATGCGATTATAGCGGGTTTTCGTTGATTGCAAAGTTGGATGCATTATTTTCTTTTAATGGATGCATCTGATATTCAGTATCAAAGAGGACCGACATTCCCAATTGTTCACACCGTGACACCTTACCGGTTATCTGGACCTGTGAACCTCTGCAATAATCTTTAAGTGAATCGAATCTGCTGAGCTTCAAATGAAGCGTTATTCGAACCGCCGTACCTACCGGCAACGGACGAAACATCTTGAAAAATGCACCACTGGAACAAATATTGCTGGTTTTTACTTCGATTTTGTCTTCGACGTTCGAACTCATCAAACTGATTTGTGCCGGCAGCTCAAGTCCAAACCGTTCCAGTTTTCTTTTCTCTTTCCATTTCATCGTTTAACTTTCAGTGAACGCTTCGCAATATCGTAAGTTTGTGCTCGTATAGAATTTGTATAGTTCCCGTTGTACACTGTATAAAATATATTGCAATACGCTGATCGTATGATTTTAATACGTATATTAAGCCTAGTATTATCCGGTAATTTATACGTAGTTAGTATTAGACCTAAACTGATCGGTTCTGAGTTCAAAGTTCAGGGTTCAAAGGTTATAACCGATTGACACTGGAAACAATTTCTTTCATGACTTGGAATTATCAACATAACCCATTGAGTGAGAAGGTTTTACAAGAAATTAGAGACAAGAATCCTTTAATAATAGTTGATTAGGGTTTTTTAACTCTGAACGTTGAACGTTGAACCGCTTAACCCAGGTTATAGGTTCTGAACAGCCCAAAGGGCGGCCTGCAGGCGGTTTGGAACGTTTATTTTCTTGAAAATATTGTAGATGTGGGTTCTGACGGTATTGGGGCTGATGCAAAGTTTGTCGGCGATCGCGTCATTCTTTGCTCCGGCTGCAATTAATGTGAGGATTTCATGTTCTCTAGCAGTGAGAACAGGAGATGTATTTTTCGTATGCGGTTTTCGTCCGGTACTGTATAGTATATGTTTGGTCAAGATTTCTCTTGAAACCCAAAGCTCGTCCGAAAAGATAACCCGAATGCCTTTCTCCAACTGCCCCAAAGTCTCTTGTTCATAGAAAAACCCCCGAATACCGTGTTCCAGCGCTTTTTCCTCCTCTCCCAAGTCGGGGTTGACATTAAACGGAGCCACGTGATGCTGGGAGTTGACCATTTCTTTCAGCGGTTCAAACTCCAATAGAAAGGAGTCGATATCTCTTCCCTTGCAATCAATCAAGAACAGCAGCGTCTGATCGCCATCATGATGTGCGGGGTCGTAAACTTCGTGGTCGCCACCCTCGATACAGGTTGCCCCTGTGGTGGCTTCTAAATAGAAAACAAGAAGGCGGTTAAGGAGCCGCTGGGGACCGATAACAAAAATCTTTCGACCGTTAAGCTGGGTTGAAAGTTTGTCTTTGTTGGACATGTCCATAAAATAAGTCAGGTCAACAGTAATTTTCCGGTTTTTTTGTTATATCGGTCATACGGTTATCGGCCTTTAGTCGATAACAGAAAACATTTTTAAGTGTCAATCGAAAAGCGTTAGACCAAACCTTGATCCACCATGGCATCTACCACTCTTACAAAACCGGCTATATTTGCGCCGGCCAAATAGTTGCCCGGTTCGCCGTATTGTTCTGCAGCCTCCATACAGGTCTGATGAATTTCTTTCATGACTTTTTGTAAGCGTTCCTCGATTTCTGCTGCCGTCCAGTTCAACCGCATGCTGTTTTGTGCCATTTCCAGTCCGGATACTGCAACCCCGCCGGCATTGGAAGCTTTACCCGGGGCATAGAGAATCCTTTTATCCAAGAAGATATTAACGGCTTCAGGCGTACATGGCATATCTGCCCCTTCACAGAGGAGTTTGACACCGTGGTTGATCAGATTGTAAGCGTCTTTTTCCTGAATTTCATTCTGGGTAGCGCAGGGAAATGCACAATCCGCCCAATGTTCCCAAAGCGGATTGTAATCGAGTTCCAGGTCGGTTTCACTGTAGACGGCATGGGGATATTTCTCCGTGTATTCAGCAATTCTCCCTCTCCGAACATTCTTTAAATGTTTGATATAAGTCAGCTTCTCGCTGTCTAGACCTTTTTCATCATAAATATATCCGGAAGAGTCGGACAGGGTCAGGACACGGGCGCCCATGTCCAGGAGTTTCTCGGCTGTAAATTGGGCGACATTTCCGGAACCGGATATGAGGCAGGTTTTCCCTTCCGGACCGTCATTTCGGGTGGAAAGCATTTCAGATGCAAAATAGACCACCCCATATCCCGGGGCTTGCTGTCTGATGAGACTTCCGCCCCACCCCAGACCCTTTCCGGTCAGCACTCCGGTAAATTCATTGGTCAATTTGCGATACGCGCCGTAGAGGTATCCGATTTCCCGGAGACCTACCCCGATATCTCCTTCCGGGATATCGGTGCTGGGCCCGATGTGCCGATACAGTTCATACATAAAACACTGGCAGAACCGCATCACTTCGGCATCCGATTTTCCTTTGGGCTCGAAATCGGATCCGCCCTTGGCGCCTCCCATGGAAAGGGTGGTCAACGCATTCTTCAACACCTGTTCAAATGCCAGGAATTTGATGATGCTCAGGTTGACCGAGGGATGGAAGCGCAGCCCGCCCTTATACGGACCGATAGCGCTGTTCATTTGGACACGGAATCCTCTATTTACATGGACATTTCCGTGATCGTCCTTCCAAGGCACCCGGAAAGTGATCACCCGTTCGGGCTCGATGAGTCTCTCAAATACCGCATCTTTTCGGTACTCAGGGTTTTGATCCAAAACAGGTTTCACCGAATCGATGACCTCTTTAACAGCCTGATAAAATTCATCTTCCCCGGGATCTCTATCTTTTATCACGGTCAAAACATCGGTCATACTCACCCCTCCAAAGCATTCTCACCGAGAGCAAAATTCATTCAGTCGATTACCATCACACACTGTGAGGTTTTCCCGTCAATCTTCAGCGTAAAGGGTTGATCCAAACGAACATGGCGTATATATGTTGACTCCTGTGCGGTGGACAAGGAAGCAATCCAATTCCAGTCAAAAAAATCCTCGTCGTCTTCACTAACAGTTACATAGGGAATTCCCAAAGACGTTATATTCTGAAAAAAATGAGAGCCCTGGGAAGGATCTGCTCTTAACTGTTTGTTACGGAGTTCTATCATGGCACTGATGCCCGAAATATCCTGCCAGCGCACCGGGATACCGAGCCATCGGTCTGCAGTTCCCCACCTGCCGGGACCCACAAGCAGATAGGGTCTTTTCTCTTTGACCAGTGAAGCATTGATCTTTCCGACCTCAGATGCGATCTGGACCGTCGCTTCCTTCTTGAAGTCTTCCGGTTTCACATAGACAATATCGGCAATTTTGTCATTCTTTCCGTTACCCAGTGCCTGTTTGGAACGGCAGAATGCTGTTTGAAACTCCTGATCGGAAATTATCACTTCAAACCGCTCTTCCTCGGCAGCCATGGGTCGCATCTGCAGAAAACAAAATTCATTCTTTTTCGTTTCATCGGATGTGAGGTTTACGGAGAATTCGATTTCAACCGGGCACCCCAATCCTTTGCGAGCAAGTTCGAGTAATTCCGACAGCAAATCAGGCAGCGGAAACAAATCATACTTAAGGAGATGAGCAAATGTGAGAATTTTCGGCCCGGGAAGATATCCGGAATCCCGAAGGCGATGTTCTTCCGGGGAATAGGTGCTGGCAAGCAGCTTTACGGCATATTCCGATTCGGCATCGTCAATCTCTCTTCTTACCAGGTTCGAGTTATGGGAAAAATCAAGCTGTTCCGAATAGTTTTTCATCCTCAACGCATAAAAGAAACGCTGGGCATTGGTCAGAATATCGTCCACGTTTGAAAACTGCGGGATCATATTCGGGTATTTTGGAGAAAAACGTACGGTTTTACCGCCTTCCACCACTGTTTTCCCCATACCCAATGCAATGTGGATGATACCGTCTTCCTGATTCATATATGAAACCGGATAGAAATTATGAGATTGCGCAACCCCGGAAACAGCCGGATAGAAAAATTCTCCATGACTCTCTCCAACCAGTTCCTGAAGGATAACCGCCATGGCTTCTTCTTGAGGCTGGTTGGAAATGCTCCGGGAAAAGGCCTTCGGCCCTTCAAAATAGGTAGAGGCATAAACCAGCTTGATCGCCGTCATCAGGTGCTCCAACCTTACGGATTGCTCTTTTTGATTATTAGGAATCATATAGGTCGAGTAAAGACCGGCATAGGGTTGGAATTGAGCATCTTCAAGGAGACTCGAGGATCGGATGGACAAGGGATATTCAACCTGAGACAGGAACGCCTCGAGATCGCTGACTATGGATTTTGGAAGGCTGGCATTCATAAATAAAGATGCCACCTCTTGGTCTGAAAATTCTTCATTTGCAAGATGACGCAAATAATTATCGTTTACAAATGATTCAAATGCATCGGTGCAAAAAACTAGTGTTTTTGGAATTTTGATGTTGATATTCGGAAACTTCTCATAAATCCTTGCATCCTCCTGAAGTAATGCCGACATAAAAGCAAGGCTTCTGGCCTTACCACCTAAGGACCCCTGCCCGATTTTAACAAAATCGTGGATATCGGCATCATAGTTTGCAGCGTTGAATCGCGCAACGACCCCTTTTTGCTGCCACATCCTAAGGGTGTGGATGTTGGAAATAACCCAATGCCGCATATCATCTGAATTGGAAAATTCACTGGCCCGGGTTTCTCTGAACTTTGAGGCAAGAGCGATTTCAGACCGCCCCATGATCCATTTTGAAAAATGGTTCCGGTGGGCATGGTGAAGGAGGCTTTCGTCCGGTATTTCCGATATTTTCGCTTCAAGGGATCTAAGGTCGGATGCCCGATCGATTTCCGTACCATCCGGCATACGGAAGATGAAATCCCCGAACCCGAGATGGGTTTGAAAAAAATCATGCAGTTCCGAAATGAGATGCGGAGAATTCTTATCCAGAAAAATGGCGGATATATCTTCGGCTTTCTTTCGATTTTCAGGCTGTGAGCTAAAGAGGATGAGCGGGAGATCGGGTATGCCTTCCCGGACTTTGGATAACAACATCAATCCCGCATCATCAACTATTCGACCGTCTTTTGGGAACCGGATATCCGAAAAAACCCCCAAAAGGTATTCACGATATTTCTCATAGAGTTCGATGGCTTCCTCATAGTTTTCCGCAAGCAGAATCTTGGGTCGGGTCCGCATCCGCAAAAGTCGGTGGTCTTCATTTAAACCGACGGTCAGTACGGATAGGGTCTGTCTCACCACCTCCTTATACATCAGGGGCAAAAATGAAGAATAGTATACCGGAGAATCCTCAACGAGAATCAGCACCCGAACCATTGCCTTTTGAGTGTCCGTTTCCACATTGAGGTGATCTTCGGTATTTTTGACCAATGCCAGAAGGAGATCTGAATTACCGGACCAGATAAAGATCTTATCGATTCCTTTGCCCAATTCTTCATCGGGTATCGGATAAATACCCCTGGGACTATGTGCCAGCAATATAACCGGAAGGTCCGGCTTTTTCTTCTTAATCGCCGTTCCCAAAGAGAATGCATCCATCTCCTCGAGATGGGGCATGGTAATCACAAGATCGAAACGCTTCTTATCCAACAGATTCAAGGCTTCGAAGGCTGAAGACGTTCGGGTTACCCGTGGCGGCAAACTTAAGTTTAACCCACTATATTCGTTGATTATTCTTGATGCAAGACTCCCGTCTTCTTCCATAATGAACGCATCATAGGGACTGGAGACCAATAACATTTCACGAACCTTATTGGACATTAATTCGTGAAAGATTTTAAATTGAGAATAGAACTCACTGGGTAACTTGTTGGTTTCCGTAACCATAAAGTTCCTTGCTGCTCTTTATTTATTCGACAATCCCCTCTTTCAGGGATTTGATGGCTTCCTGCCCCCGGTCGATGATAAACGTCGGCGGGTAGGTGTAGGTAATCATTCGCATGCCTTGCTCCATCCAGTAACGGAGTTGCTCAATGCTTGCAATATGATTGCCGGAAGCGATGTTTGCTTTTTTGCACGCATCCACCACCTTTTGCACGGCCGCAACAACCTCCGGATGGTTTCCCTGTCCGACGAAATCCATATCCAGACTTAGATCCTGAGTTCCCATCATTAAGACATCGACGCCGTCAACTGCGGCAATATTATCAACATCGCCGATGGCTTGCCGGCTTTCCATTTGGGCGATGAGAAGGACCTCTTCATTGCATCCCTTAAAATATGCTGCAGGACTGTCTGCTGCTTTCATCTCCTTCATCCGGAAAGGCGGTACTGCAGCACCCCGTTTCCCCTCGGGCGGATACTTACCATACTGTACGAGTTGCTCGGTCTCCTCTACCGTATCGATATGAGGAACCCATATACCTTCAGCGCCCATGTCCAGTGCCTTGGACACATTGGAATAACTCAGCACCGGGATCCGGACGACTCCGGTAATATCGGATTTCCTGGCATATTGCAGAAGATCGGCAATCATGGGCATATCGTAAGTGGCGTGTTCCATATCGATGACAAAATAGTCAAACCCCGCTAATTCCAAAATATCGACGATACCGATCCGGGTGGATTCCTTAATCATGGTTCCGAATACAAATTCATTGTTTTTAAGCTTTCTCTTAATCACATTTTGCCGCATGTTATCCTCCTCCTTCTGTTTCCGATCCATTTAGTGTTCTGATGTATATCAAGGGTCATCGATCAGGGTGATGGTTTTTACGATAGAAAATCTTAACATTCAACCCAAAATCTGGCAAGACGATTTGTCGATGGGGATTGTTCATTTACCATCGATGCAACGTGTATAGTGGTATGAGGTCAGAGAGTAGTTTTTCTGAACGGTGGGGGTTGAAAATACCGCAGGTGCAGGGCTTTGCCATGGTTAAACACGCATCCCATTTATCTGTTTTCTTTGCTTTTATTTTTCTAAGGCTATCCCGAACCAGATTCGGGGATACCATCCCGTGTCCGCACATGGTGGTAAATTGTCGGATGTCGGCAGGGGGAAGTCCGCCGGTTCTTCCCACGACCCCAAGCGATATGTTGATGGTATGCGGTTCTAATCCGATTTCATGAGCCATATCGCGAACCCGATGGATAAGGCCGCTGACAATGATGGAAATCCCCTCATCCGCTGCTTTGATTCGGGTAAGGATCTCTTTTATTTTATTTTTACTCCGGAATACGGCATACCCCCGGTCGCCGTCTTGAATGCTTTCGAGTATCTCTTCCGGCTGAACCCCGCTGTACAGGTTTTTTCTTAAAGAACTGACCAGCGTGTTGGAAGGACCGGTCTGATATACGAATTCCATGAGCCGACGCACTTTGGGTGTGCTTCCGGAATAATTGAATCCCCTGGCGGGAAAAATGAACAAAATATAATCCTCTTCCAGAGAATCCTGCGATCCTTCTCGATGCAGACTATGGGTCATGGTTTAGCGGTTTGCGCTTTGCTTTCCGTGCTATTACGAATAATTTCCGCACAACGAATATGATTGAATATACCGCAGTAGCAGTAATTTGCCAGTTCTTCCGCCCCCTCTTCCGGCGTCATTTTTCCCTTTTCCACCCGGCGCATGATGTAATTTACAAATTTGGGGGGAATCATATGATGGCCGCACATGGTGGTAATCGATAAGGTGGTCTCATCCGGCAGGTTGTCTTTTTTACCCCATACCCCGAGCGAGTAGTTTATGGTATGCGGCTTCACATCGGCTTCTTCACACGCCGGGATCACTTCAGATAAAATCCCGGAAATGACGACGGACATCCCCACGTCTTTTTCCTTGATCTGCTCTAAAAAATCGACAACCTGTTCCCGTTTGGTAAATATACCCCGGAGTCTGGATTTGTCAGTTATTCCGTCCTTGATCTCCTGGATGGAATACCTCAACTTCGGGCCGGTTTTGACGTCTCCCCAGTTCTCCGACCCCGCAGCCTCTGCCGCTGCAATGAATTCCAAGGCCTTCGGTTTGATGTTTTTATCGTTTTTTCCCTTTGTCTGATACATAAACCAGACAAAATCCTTTTTTTGAGATTCGATATCTCCGGATCGATGCAGTGAATGGGTCATTTTATTACTCCTCTGTCTATACTTCAGCTAAAGGTCGGCCAAGCCCTACGTTCACCTTTCCCCGATGAGGTCGTGGAATACCGATTTCATCCAAAAGGTCCAGCGACTTACAGTAGCCGCTCTCATCGACGCGGCTGATTAATCCCAGGGAGAAGACCGTGGCGATTTCATCTTGAACAACCTTCAAGGCATTAAGCACGTCCTTTAATTTCTCTTCTTTGCATTTGCCTTCAATGATGACGGACAGCAGCCGGTAATCGAGGCATTCATCCACCAGTTTCCCGGTTTTCAAGTCGGTCATAATCGCCGCAAGTGGTGTGTCTTCGGGCGGGGCCAATTCTAAACCGGCTTTGGCTGCAGCCATGGCCACTTTTTCAGCATCCCGCAAATAAACACCCATCCCGGGCCGCCCCATATCGATGGAGATTCCGACCTCCCCCTTCCGATATCGGCCTGACACATCGTTGGTCTTTACCTCTTCGGTTCCCCGACCGGTCACTCCTGTTACTGCATGGGTTTCAACCGGATCACTTAACACATGCTGTAATTGTTTGTAAAAATTCGTGATGTCCTGGGCATAAATAGCGTTTTCAGGACACACTTCCATGCGCAGGCACACATAACATTCCGTGCATAACCCGGGATCCACATGACACTTTTTGTCTTCAAAATGAATTGCATCGACGGTGCAAAACCTCTGGCACGTCCGGCACCCTGTGCACTTTTCTTGATCAATAACCGGCATTGATTTTTATCTCCTTTATGAACTCCAAATTACCATCGCTTTACCGTATACACCGGAGCGAGCTCCGCTATCATTTTCTCGGACCGATAGGGGTTATAAATCCCGCAACTGCAAGGTTTGGCCAATGTTAAACTTCCGTCCCACATATTTACTTTCCGGGTCTTCACCCTGCGGATCACGTCCCGTACCAGATGCGGCGATACCATGCCGTGACCGCACATTGTGGTAAACTGCCGTATATCCGCCGGTGGTAAAATCGTTGTGTTTCCGTGTACACCGATGGACAGGTTAATGGTGTGGGGATTCAATCCGACTTCCGCTGCGATGTCGCGAACCTTGTCGATAAGTCCGCTGATCACAATGGATATTCCCTGGTCCGCCTTCTTGAATCGTTCCATTAGCTTTTTAATCTTGTCTCTGCTGTTAAAAACGGAAAAAACACGACATCCCTCTTTAATGCTGTCGAGAACGTCATCCGGATTCACCCCGCTATACAGGTTCTTACGCAGGGTGGTGGCGATCATATTGGCGGGTTCGGTTTGATAGACAATTTCCACCAGGCGACGAACCCTCGGTTCACATCCCTTGTAGTTAAATCCCCTGGCCGGATAAATGAAAACGGCATAATCCTTATCCAGCGACTCGACTTTGCCTTCTCTATGTAAACTGTGAGTCATAAAAGGTACCTTTACATCTCATATCCTATGATCATATACAGAGTAGTTCTTTACTGATCGTTTCTGTGTTTTCCTACAAAATAACAAAACACAAGCACCAAATTTCAAATAAATTCTAAATTTCAATGACCGAAACCAAGAGATTTGTATATTCAATATCACTTCTTTGTTTTGAATTTGTTTTTTTGGTCATTGGATATTATTTGTTATTTGTTATTTGGTTTTTTCTGGTTTCCCCGAGTTAGGATCCTTCTCAGGACAGCCATTACATTACAATCCGCTATTTGTTACTCTGACACTCGTCCAAGCCCCATGTTGATTTTTGCATTCGGCCGCCAGGTGAAACCCTCCGATTCGATGATATCGATGACCTCCTGGGGAATGGTCAGACCCGGTTCCAGCAGGGTGAACACATCTAAGGTAAATACGCTGTCGACCTCTTTGGCCACCTCTTTAATGGTTTTTAGCACCGGACCCAGACGGTCCCGTTTTACCATAATTTCGATAATCGCACTGAGCACCCGTTCGTTGAGAAGCTTCGGTTTGAGATCGCCGGTCTCAGGATTCTCGATCATGGAGTGGATGGGATTGTTTGCTTCGATTTCAGTGATGCCGTCCTTTGCCAGAGCTTGGGTAATCTTCTGAATGTCATGGAGTCCCATGCCCAGCGTGGGACGGCCCGTTTCTATGGCGATACCCACCTCTCCGGGACCGCACCGATTGGTGACATCATTGGTCTTGGATTCCTCCGTGCCCCGGCCTTGGATCCCCGTGACGGCATGCGTGGCATTGGGATCGCTGAAATACTTTCGAAGCGCCCGGGGGTATTCATAAACATGAGGAGAATCCGCAAGTGCATCCACCGGGCAAATTTCGACACGCAGGCAGTTTCCGCATTCATAGCAGATATCCTGATCCACTGCGCTTTTCATGTCTTCAAAGTATATGGCGCCGACAGGGCAAACCGGTTGACATTTTCCACAACCGACACACACATTTTTGTGAATAATCATATGCTCATTTCCTCCACCGGCATGATACATGCCCTTCGGTACTGCATCAGATCGCTCCAGGACTGTCTGGAAAAAGCTGTTCCCCGGGGTTTAATAAGGTCCGGGTTTTCAGGATCTATTTTTGCGCCTTCAATCATCATGGCATGCAGGGGACCCGCATCTGTAATATCACCCACCAGGGCCCCGCCGATGATTCGATTGTCAATGATAAAAAGTTCTCGATATACACCATCCGCCGGGTTTGAATAAAATACGACATCTGCCCCTGATACCGGGGCCCCCAGCACGATCAGAGACAACCCGAATAGATTCATGGCATTTACGCGGGAGGTAATCTGAATCGGCACCGGGGGTGACCGAAACAGGTTGGCAGCCGCATGCTTACCCTGGCTCACCGCCTGGGGCCAGGTCCACGGCGTATGCATACCGCCGTTTTTTATGGTTACCGCATCTCCCAGAGCGAATATATTTTCATCAAGGGTCTGGAGTGCGGGTGAAACCACGAGTTTTCCATCTTCAAGGAGTCCGGAATCTTCTAGAAATTCAATATCCGGTATCGAACCTGCGGCGAGCAGCAGCATTTGGCAGTCGATCCATTCGGTACCCGCCATCACGGCGCACAGTTTTCCGTTTTCCGCTCTATGATCATCGATGGAACACCCGAGTTTCAATCGTATTCCCAGATGTTTGAGATGCGACTCAACCGATTTTGATGCCCGCTTGGAAAGGGCCATGGGGAGTAACCGGTTTTCTCTCTCCACCACGGTCACTTTAAGCCCCGTGTGAGCGAAATGGGCAGCGGTCTTTACTCCCACCAGCCCGCCGCCTAAAATGACAATATGGGGGCGGCCTGAGATTGCTTTGCGCACCGGCCGCGCATCGGACAGATATCGAACCGGAAAAACACCCTTAAGGGAAGTGTTTCTGAATATGGGAGGAATAATGGGACGGCCGCCGACAGCCAGGATCAGCCGCTCATATCCTATATCTTCTTCGTTTTCCAAAAAAACTCTTCTCAACTTCCGATTCAAAGTCCGGACCCTGCAGCCGGTTTTTATCTTCAATTGCGGATCATCTTGCGGATTGAAGAAAAAGAGCTTCTTTTCCGTCAATGTTTCGGCCATGTATTGGGGAAGCAGCGTCCGGTAATAGCCTACTTCATTTTCAGCATCCAAAAGGATGACGGATTTATCCGGCCGGCAGCTTCGAATGGTCTTGGCTGCCTCAAACCCGGCAATCCCTCCACCGATAATCACACAATCCATTAACTATATTCCAAAATCGCTATTTCTCGTTAAACCAATCCAATATTTCCTGGGCATGGGGCGGGTGATCGAAATGGTGCAGCGACCCACCGGACTTTGAAAGTATTTCATTAAGAAGATCCCGCACCGATTCGCTCCCCCAAAACGGAATAGGTGACGCCACACACACATCCAGTCCCAAACCGGCCAACCCCAAAGCTACGGCAAAATCTCCGCATCCTTTCAACCCAGTGAAACAAATCCCTTTAAGATTCTTCAATTTATTCGCCGATTGAAGGGCTCTGACTGCCTGCATGGGTCCTTCTAATGGGTCCAGAATAAATGCAGCGGATGGATTTTCAGTCGAGGCAATTCCGTCTTTTATCAGCCATAGCGCAGCATCCCCCCAGGCAGACACCTGCATATCAAGCCCGGCCAGCGCTTTTGACAGTTCTACCGGAATCCATCCGAATGATACATGATGGGTGTCGGCTCCGCCGACGAGTGCCAATCGCTTATCTCCCATATCCTTGACCGCTCTCTCGAGTTCATTTATTCCCGATACGTTTCCTTCTCCCACCAGTGAAGCATCGGGTTGAAAATCAGTTCGGCTCCGCTTTTCACTGTGTTCGCATGCCGGTTTAATTGTTTGCTTCAGCTCCTCCTTGTCTCCGGTCGCAATCGTCGGAATGTTCAAGGTACTGCACAAATCGACCAATCCGGCTTCCACCGATGGACCCGTCACCAGTAAATCGATGCACCCGGCGCTGGTTAGAAGTTCCGCTTCTCCGGATGTGCAGGCGATTGGAACAATCCCGGTGTCATCCACGATCCAATCGCCTAATGACACCAGTTGAACCGGTGATGACGACGCCTTTTTCATGGCCGAGCAAACCTTTTCAATCAATTCCGTATCCGGATAACCGGAAATTCCGATAACCGTTCCAGCATCGGATAATAAACCGTATCCGGATTTACAGGATCGATTGGAGTCCGGCTGGAGGTTCGTCGGTCGGGTTAGACCGAGCGATGCAATTGCCAGTTGTACCGCCCGCAGGATGGTATGGTCCGCGGAATGACGGCTGCTGCCCAAATGAGAAATACTCTGCAACAGTTGCGGCATAGACAGGGAAGTCCCGCCATAGACGGCGAGTGCATCTTCAATGGCTTTATCCTTCAGGATGGATTCATCCGGCCCACGGCCGTTGCAAATCTCAATAGTACCCTGAAACGTCAGGCGCATGATCATGGCGGCAACCATCTCGTCTCTTCCCATGCCGCATAATCCCTTTTGAGGGCCTCGTTCAAAAGGATCGATTCGACACGGTCCTTGTAAACAACCGAAGGGGCAGCTTAACCCCATCCTCAGAAAACCGTCCTGGGGCTGCAATTTTTCATACCGCTCCCAGTTAAGGTCAATCCCGTTTTGAGCGGCCAGCCGCAACAAATCTTGACTGACCGGATCCACTGTTTTCAGGTGAATGGTTTCCATAGGTGTAATTACTCCATTTAAAGGATACTAGGTAGCAGGATCGCTTTCGAGGTCCAAAATAACGAGTCCTTTTCTTTTTTCCGGTGCCAGGCGATCAACTACGGCACGGCGTTTTTCTCGGATAACTTGGTCGAGATCATCCAACGCCACGAGTGCCAGCGCTTTTGTCGGACAAACATCCACACAAACCGGGGATTCCATGTAATTGCAGCGGTCACACTTCAATGCCATCTTTCTTTCCGGCCATGGATAAATCACCCCGTATGGACAAAACAGGGTGCATGTCCAACAGGCAATGCATCGATCTTCCCGGATGATGACCATATTAGTTTCCGGGTCCCGTGTCAGCGCTCCTGAAAGGCATGCGTCCAGACAGGGCGCATTCAAGCATTGCCGGCACTGCAGCGGGAAGGAAGTGCGATCAGCCCCCTCTACCCTTACCCTCGGTCGAGGAACCGGTACTTCTTGAACCGCTTTAAACAGCGTTTTTCCGTTGCTGCCTCTTTCCGTGGCACAATAAAGTTCACAGGTTTTGCACCCGGTGCACCGATCCTGATGAACGCCGATCACTTTCACTGAAATACTCCTTAAATAACGGGTCATATGAAAACCCCGGCAGTAGACCTGCAGGGGTTATTTTCGAAATTCATTAGTCTATATTTATGCCGTATTTTTCTTCCTTTGTCTATTTGTTTCAAAATACCCGTGAATAACTGGAAAACGCAGTCACATGATCGTCAAGACATTAAGTCGAAACCCTGCGCTAATCATTCTGGTAGTAGAGTTGTTTGAGAACGTTATCAAAATCAACTTCCAATGCTTGAATGGCCTTTTCGACATTCCGCTCCAGGACCGCTGTTACAATATCGTCATGCACTTTGAGCATCTCCTCGATACGCGAATCGTCGGTCTCATAGTATACCCGCCTCATATTCACCCAAAGCGGCTGATTCATTGCGCCCAGCAGTTTTTCCATGATGTTTTCGATCAACCGGTTCTTTGTGGCCTTTGCGATTGACAGGTGGAACCCTTTGCCCCGCATGCTGTAGGCTTCATAATCTCTGGTTTTACCCTTTTCGTACTTCACGCTCCACGCTTCTTTAATCTTCAGAAGATCGTCATCAGAGGCCATCTCGATGGCAAGTCGAATGACTCCGATTTCAAGTGCTTTCCGGGCCTGGAGAATTTCATAGGGGCTGTCGCTTTGTTCGAGCACCGCCATGGCCTGCTGGGTGAGCTCATCCATGGCGGAAGACCGGGATACATAGGTGCCGTCCCCTGGCCGGGTTTCAAGAATCCCCACAATCTGCAATGCGCTGATGGCCTCCCGGACCGATGGACGGCTCACACCGAGTTGTTCTGCAATAATCCGCTCCGAGGGAAGTTTCTCACCGGCGTTCAATTCTCCGTTTCTGATCATCTGCAGAATCTGGTCTGCAATAATGGAACTTTTGCTGCGGAATCGTGTTTGATCCAGTCTTTGAAACTCCATATCGTTACCTATTCATAGTCTATTCCCAGCTCTTTGAGCATGGGTTCCATACGCTGTTTGCTTAGGAGGCGGTCATCGTTTTTCTTGAGCTCGATATTTAATGTGCCCTCAAACCCCATGTCCTTGAGGCGCTTAAAGTCTTTGGAAAAATCGATTTTCCCTTCTCCCACCGGCATGTGATGGTCGAGGACCATATCATTATCGCTGATGTGTGTACTGATGATTTTATCCGAAAATGCCTGAATAAAGGGTCCGGTGCCACCGGGAAGCAGGTTTGCATGGGCGACATCCAGGGTGAGTCCGAAATGCTTGGAATCGATGGCGTCGAATACGCGATGAAATTCTTCCACGGTTACACCGAGGTACGCGACTTCACAATCCTCATGCATTTTATTCATATTTTCAATACCGATCGGTAGATCGTATTTCTCAGCCAGTTCCACCACCGGCTTATAGGTTTCGATCAGGCATCTGAAAACCTCATCCATAAACAGGCTGAAATGATACCCAAAATGCAAAACGATGTATTCGGCTCCAATATCATGGGCAAGTTCCATATAGTCGAAGAGGTGCTGTTGTACTGCTGGTCGGATTGTCGGCTCGATTTCTGCCGTGTTGACAAAAGACGCGGAGTGAAGCCCGTACCGCAGCCCGTATTGATCCTTTAACTTTTTAATGCCGGCATTCCGTTCAGGATTGAATTTATCCAAAAAGTTGTTAGGATTGTTGCATGTGAGCTCCATCCATTTAAAATCGTTTTCATGTGCAAATGAAAAATACTCTTCGACTGGATCCGGACCGGCATTAAAGCAAAGTTTCATAATAACCTCCTCTTCGGGTTTTATGTTCAATGGGGAAAAGATATAATAAACCTGGTACATCTTTTTGAAAATAAAGGCTTGACACGCCTTACCGGTCTGACCAATTAGCAAATTTCATAATCGCATGTCAAGGAAAATCTTTTAACAATCAAAAGGCAGTGTTACATCTTTCCCAATCAACGGAATCGCTCCTGGTACGCTGTTGACTTCGATAGGTGAATCGCATATGGTTTCATCGTAATAGCCTTAAAAGACAGGCAATTTAATCAATCGCCTTATTCAACCCGCGCGTGCAGGCGCAGGAAGGATTTGAAAATGTCACTTGTCACCATCACCCGAAGTTTTGGCTGTGGAGAAGCAGACATTGCCCACCGCGTGGCCCGATCGCTGCAAGTGAAGCTCTATGATGATTTTGAGCTAAAGGAATCCGCGCTTTACATGGGAATCCGTTCCGAGGATTTGAAAAGTCTGGACGAAAAAGCCCCGGGATTTTTCGATCGACTGCTGAGCAGAACACCGGAACTCTACCTGGACTTGATGGAGGCGGTCGTATATGAAGTGGCGCAAACCGGAGAAGGTGTTATTATCGGACACGGCAGTCAAATTCTGCTCAGAGATTTTGGATGTGCATTACACGTTTTGATTCACGCGCCTAGATCCATCCGGATTCAAAACATCTCCGGCGAACAGGGAATCGGTGAAGATGCGGCGGAAAAACTTATCCTGAGAAGCGACAATCAGCAACGCGGATTTTTCAGATACGCTTTCAATTTAAGCCTTTTCGACCCTTCTCTTTATGATCTTGTCATTAACACTCAAAAAATGGGAATTGACTCGGCGGTCCGGCTGATCACGGAAGCTGCCGGCGCTGATGAAGTCAAAGCCTGCAGTTTGGGCGCGGTTGATGCCATGAAACGGCGATCACTGGAGAAACAGATTCAAGCCGCCCTCATTGAAAGAGACATCAATGTTTCCTTGTTGCATATCGAAATTCCGGAACTGGATGTCGTCCAAGTATGGGGATTTGCGCACTCCAATGAGGACAGGGATCGTATTCTCCAGGCCTTGAACACCTTTTCCGGCATAAGAGAGGTTCGGACAGAAATCACCATCATGCCGTCTGACGGTGATTAATCTTAAATCGACATTCAAAACTTTTGAGATAAATAGGACGCAGATCTTCGCAGATAATCAAAATCGATACTCGATACAGGATACCGGCCTCTGGATACTGAATTACGGTGCTGGATCAACTCAAATATCGAGTATCTCGCATCGAGCATCAAGAATCGAACAATTAAACCCGTAAGGAGGAACGACTTTGAATAAAGAAATCATTCAAACCGCAAATGCCCCGGCAGCAATCGGCCCCTATTCTCAAGGTATTAAATATGGAAACATGATATTTGTTTCCGGACAAATTGCAATCGATCCTGCAAGCGGGGAATTGATTGAAGGCGACATTAAACAGCAGACCCGTCAGGTTTTAAACAATGTAAAAGCGGTGCTGGAAGCAGCCGGCACATCGCTGGATAACGTACTCAAAGCGACTGTATTCATCACCAATATGGATGATTTTCCTCTGATCAACGAAGCGTATGCTGAATTCTTTCAAAGCGCCCCGCCGGCGCGGGCATGTGTGGAAGTGTCCCGATTGCCAAAGGGCGTCCAGGTGGAAATTGAAGCGGTTGCAGCAATCTAAACGATACAGGCACGCAAATTAAAGCAAAACGAAAAAAGGAGTGAACCATGGGATTCGTATTCGGCGAGCGGCGAGGTATTTTTATCAATATTGAAGAAGAAATGAAGCAAACCGGTCATCCGCTGTCCCCGGAAAAATTACAGCATTTCGAGACATTAGACGGGATTTACCGTGCCATGTGTGCGTTGTGCTTTAACTATGTTCCGACCTCCGGGCACCCAGGGGGCTCAATTTCCGCAGGACGCACCATTTCAGCCCTGGTATTCGACACCATGGATTATGATGCGTCCGATCCCAATCGAGAAGATGCGGACATCATATCCTTTGCCGCCGGACATAAAGTCCTCGGTCTTTACACGATGTGGGCGCTGAGAAATGAAGTGATGCGCATCGGTGCACCGGATCTGCTGCCTGCAGATCACCGGCTTCAATTCCGTCTGGAAGATCTTCTCGGTTTTCGTCGGAATCCGATCACCAAAACCCCGCTTTTTGTAAAATACAATTCAAAGCCCCTGGACGGTCATCCGACTCCTGCAACTCCTTTTGTCCGGCTGTCCACCGGGGCATCCGGTGTCGGCATTGCAAGCTCCGTCGGGCTCGGCTTTGGCGCTATGGACGCCTATCGGGATGATCCGCCCCGGGTCCACATTGTGGAGGGAGAAGGCGGACTGACTCCCGGGCGGGCGACTGAAACCATGGCATCAGCGGGGACGGCATGTCTCAGCAACGTTATCATGCACGTGGATTGGAACCAGGCTTCCATCGATTCGAATCGTGTGTGTCGAGAAAACGGTGTACCGGGCGAATATGTTCAATGGGACCCCATGGAGTTGGCATATCTTCATGACTGGAATGTCATTCAGGTGCCGGATGGTAAAGACTTTCAACAGGTATTTGCCGCCTTGCAAAGAGCTGAGCAACTCGAAAACAGCCAGCCTACCGCAATTGTCTATCGGACCGTGAAAGGCTGGCAATACGGCATCGAAGGCAGCGCCTCCCACGGCGGCGGTCACAAACTCTGCGTGGAGGGCTTTTATCAGGCGGTACAGCCCTTGATGGAAAATTCTGATATTACCCTTCCAAGGTGCAGTCCTGAGGATCAACGCTGTGAAGCAGGTAAAAATGCAGATGTGGTAGAGGAATGCTTCTGGGAAGCCATGATAGCGGTCCGGAATGTATTAGAAAATAACCGATCGTTTGTGGATTTTATGGCAAAACAACTCTATGGGGCCCGGGATCGCATTAATCAGAAGGGACGTAAACCCTGGGCCAATGCGCCAAACATTCAATCTGTCTATGAAACCGCAACTGAGAATCAACATACCATTCCCGATGAACTGGTATTGTCTCCAAACACAAATACTACCCTGCGCGGTGAACTCGGACGCGTGCTTCAACATTACAATAAAGTGAGCAACGGGGCGATTCTTGCCGGTTCTGCAGACTTATACGGGTCCACCAACGTCACGGCCATAGCAAAAGATTTTCCTTCAGGATTTTACAACGCCGATACCAATCCGGATTCCCGACTCTTCACTTTTGGGGGCATTTGTGAAGACGCCATGTCGGCTATGCTGGCCGGCATATCCACTTTTGGACATCATATCGGAGTCGGTTCCTCGTATTGCGCTTTCATCGCACCGCTTGGGCACGTCGCATCCCGGCTTCACGCCATCGGCAATCAGGCCAGGCAAAGCATGGATGGCGGGCCGTATCGGCCGTTTATTCTCATATGCGGCCATGCCGGTGTAAAAACAGGAGAAGACGGACCGACCCATGCCGAACCACAGGCACTTCAACTGCTTCAAGGCAATTTCCCCCATACCACCGTGTTCACCCTCACCCCATGGGATCCTCAAGAGTTGTGGCCGCTCATCTCAGCCGCACTGGCGAATCGACCGGCTGTTATAGCCCCGTTTGTTACCCGACCAAGCGAAACCGTACTGGACCGAAGCGCGCTGGGACTTTCACCGGCAACCGCTGCCATTAAAGGCGTTTATCGGCTGACAGCCGCTGCAGACAGTGCTCAGGGAACGGTGGTTCTTCAAGGAAGTGAAGTTGCTTACGATTTCATCCAGGTTGCTTTACCGATGCTGCGCAAGGAGGGCATCGACTTGAATGTCTATTATGTGGCGAGCGCTGAACTATTTGACCTGTTGCCCAAAGAAGAACAGGAAAAGATCTTTCCCTCTGCCCATGCACAAGAAGCCATGGGAATCACCGGCTTCACCCTGCCCACCATGTATCGATGGGTCCGGTCCGATTGGGGAAGAGAAATGACCCTCTATCCCTTTCAAAAGGGACACTATCTGGGCAGCGGCCAGGGAGACAAATTGATGCTGGAGGCAGAACTAGACGGTGAAAGCCAGTTTAAAGCAATCGTACGCTACGTGGATGGTCTATAGAAATAATAAAATACTGTTCATTTGAATCAAAATTTTCACCAAACCCTGCGGCATTCCGCAGGGTTTTTTGTTTTCAAAATCCCGGGAGGTAATTGAGGTTCTCTTGCTTGGTCAATCAGCAGGCATTAGGTTAAGAGGAAAGTCATAACCTTCGATAAGGATTTAAACATGCCGAATAAAAGGTATCTGTTCACGCTGCTGGTTCTTACCATCGGTGTCATCAGCTGTACCCATGTGCATCCTTCATCGGTATCAAGACCACAATACCGATCCGATGGTGCGGAGCATTTTTTTTCTTATCTTAATAAAGCAATTGAAAAATCAGGAGGGCATAATGCCTATTATCATACGGTCCCGGGCTTTCCATATCTCCGCACCACCCGCTTTCTGGCCTCACTTAAAGCCGAATTGAATTCACCGATCAAGAAAAAAATATGGCTCCGGTGGTTGATGGAAGCAGGATCCCGGGCCCGCGAATCTGAAATTGGGAATCTTCCAGCATCAGCTCTGAGGGATATTTCTGCTTTGCTCAACGAACCGATGGACAAACAATCACTAATCAACAAAGCAGAAGCATTTTCTAAAACAATGATGCAAACCGATCTGAAAGAACCGACCTACTTCGACACCCTAAAAGCTGTTGTGTCCTATCCGGATGAGTATTCAAGCTTTACGAAAATCATCGGATTATACCCCATCACATCTGTTCCTGTGGCAGCTTTGACCATAAAGGTCCGCAAGGAGTTCCTGGAATGGTATGAAGGCCCGGTTGAAAACCTCACCACCAAAGGACGACTGACGGCGTATGCACCCATAACACCCATGAACCCGTCCATGAAGAAAATCCATCTAATAATTGCAGAATCACGAGATAATCCATTCAACGTTCCCGTACTCTCAACGGATCAGGAAAAACTGCTGGCAAAAGCATATGCACCGAATTTGTTTCAGGACGTTTCGAAAAACGATGATAAAATCGGAAGGGTCGAATGGAATAATGACATATTGCTGGTTAACACGAAAAAACCGACTCTTTATTATTATGTGTCCCATGCATCTTTTAAAGGTAAGCCGGCTCTTCAAATCAATTATGTATCTTGGTACCCGAGTAGATTCGGACCCGATGCCCCATTGATAGAAAGAGGCCGTCTGGATGGTTTAACCCTTCGCATTACCTTTGATGATGCTGGAGAGCCGGTGATGGTGGATGGGATGAACAATTGCGGGTGCTATCATTTCTTCATACCCAATAAGAAAAGCCTTAACACCATCATCGCCAAACCTATGAAACCGGATCCATTTGTTCCTCAATTTCTCCCCGAAACGTTTCCAGAACAAAGACTCGGAATCAGGATCAATTCCGGATGGCACCAGGTTCAGCGCATTATCACGTCTCAACCGCCACAAGATTCGGTATCATACGAATTGGCTCCCTATCACGTTTTGGAAAGTCTGCCGCGACTAAACGGGGCCCGAACCCATCCCCATGAAAGCATATTCGATTCAAAGGGTATCGTGAAAGGTTCCGGCAGGATCGAACCGATACTTTTATTTTCCATGGGAATACATGATATCGGCAGCATGCGGCAGCGAGGCCACCATGCGGTCTCGTTCTTTGAAAACAGCCACTTTGATGATCCGGATTTCATCGGCAACAACTTCATATTCAAATAATATCTTTTGCGGTTATGCACAAAGCCCAAGTTGCTTACAGGAATAGGCTTTGGAGGTGATCCGATTCGTGCGCGTGTGACTGTCTG
>CAYSUA010000016.1:0-21876 GCA_964433795.1 uncultured Desulfobacteraceae bacterium
AAAAAGGCGGCTTGAGCTATGGGTTCAGGTGACAACTCTCTTGACACGCGCCGGCCTGTTGATAACTCCTGCAACGACCTCTCCTTTGTCGATAAGGTTTAATACATCACGGTAGCTATCTACCTCTATTATCTCGCTTTTTATACCGAAACTCTTGAGGTTCTTAACAAATGCTTTGGAATATACATTGCCTTTAACCGTGGCTACTCTTTTACTTTTAAGATCAAGAATAGACTCAATGCCAGAATCAGGCTTACGATATACGTAACCCCAATTGTTAAAAACAGTTTCGGTTGTGAAATCGAATTTATGTGCCCTCTCCTTTGTGTATGCAATGGACATAAGAAGGTCGATCTCACTGGATTCGAGTTTATCGAGGCATTCAAACCACCTGCATTTTACAAATTGAAGTGACCATCCTTCCTCTTGAGCGATGTGTTTAATGATGTCTCCATATATTCCTTTCGCTTCCCCTTTATCATCAATGAAAATAAGCGGAGGGTTTTTCGAAGGGCTGACCTTGACGATGCGTTCACCAGAAAAAGCAGGTTGTATAAAACAGAAAAGAAGAGTGAAGATTTGGACGAAAACATATACCCTAAATTTCATGATGCTCACCTTATTTAGAATAAGGAACTAAATAATGATATTTGTCAGTGTGAAATTCTTGGCATATTCCTCAGATAGGTTAATAGTAACCTTCTAATGAAAATCTAAACAATTTTGCAATGAGAATTTCCCAATACTCTGTCAAATAGGAGGGTCGAATAAAAAGAGGTTCGAGTTTCAAATGGACATCAGGTGATTTTCAAGGAATTGATTGACTTTGTTATGTTAGGACGACGTGACCGACTTGATATTATCTGTTGATTCGGTCTCTTAGTTTACCAGACCACTTGAATGTAACCACTCTTCTTGGGGATAATATCAGGGCCTCACCGGTAGATGGGTTTCTACCCCTTCGCTCTCTTTTGCTTCTGACCTGAAATTTACCGAACCCGGATACCATAACATCCTCTCCTGATTCGAGAGATCGTTTGATGGTTTCCAATATGATCTCAGTGAGTTCAGTAGATTTTTTCAGGGAGTAGCCATTTTCATTTCGGATCGCCTCAATAATATCTGTTTTTGTAAGTTTATTTGGCATTTTTCTTATCTCTCAGAGATTTTCTAAACAGACGATAAATTATAACCTAAACTGGTCGGTTCCAGGTTCAGCGTGTAGGGTTATAGCCTTTAGGCGACGACCTATGTTCAACGTTCAAAGGTTATTCCGATTGAAACTGCTAACAACGCTTATCAAGATCTATAATAATCAGCATAAGCCATTGGGTAAGTTGGTCCATAAGCCAAAATGAAGACAAGAATCCTTTGATAATAATTGGTTAGGCACAATCAACCCTGAACCCTGAACGTAGAACCATTTAACCTGGATAATATATACGCTAGCCTAAAGAACTCAAAAAAACAATACGGGATTTTTGGGTAAAAAATGGGTAGAAAAAATACCCATTAATAAAAAGGAAAATTTTAAGTGGCTGGATTCTTACTTGATTTGAGGGTATCGAAATTTCTTTTTTGGGACGCAGATGAACGCAGATTATTTAGATAAAGAAAAAAGGTTTTCATCTTTTCTGATCGGCGGAAATCTGTGTCCTATTAACTTGAAGAAAGTATCGTTTGGAGGGCAGATTAGAGCGATGCTACCCTTTTTCCATTTTGGTTACTTCCACCAATCCTTTTTCCCCATCGACCATCACGTGGTCGCCCGTAGCAATAACTTCAAGCGGGTTCCGGTCCAGCTGATCGACTAGAGGGATGTTGCCCATGGCCGTCCCCACAGCGATTATGGGCTCGGCAGTGACGTTGATCATGGCAAGAGGCGCCGTCTCGCGTTTGGTCATGGCGTAAATGATGTACGGACCGGCTGTAGAACCTTTTCCGTGAGGGAAAACAAAGATCTTTCCCGTAATGGATTGTCCTTCCACTTCGTGCCCTTTTTCCACCACCCGGCCGGTATTCGGGTCGACGCCGCCCAGAAAGCTGATCGGCTGGGTTGTAACCACAGCCTCCCCCTGCACTGTTCCGCTGATGACCTTTCGACCTTTCAGAACGATTTTCATCTCGACCTCCTCCATTTTCCGGTGACGGCTGACTCAATGCAATCTTTTGTATCCCCGAAGATGACATCCACATGGCAGGCCCCGGGGATGAAATAGGCTCCCCGCGCGGTGTTTGTGGCAACCGTCTTTACGCCCTTAACCAAGTGGAACGGCGCTCCCGGCGCCACACAAACATCCGTGGTCACCAATCCTCCAGCCCGTTCTATGATTTCCACATACCCCATCTGTTCTGCCATGGACCGCAGGTGTGTGGAGGTGGCTACCCACAGCCTTACATTTTCGTGAACCCTTTTCCCCTCCAGACGTTTGGCGATCTCTCCAATCTGGGAAATACTGCAGTGCGGGCAACCAAAGCAGACCAGATCCACATCTTCTTCCTGTGTAGTGGTCAGCTTCTCATATGCACTCTGCATCTCTTTGGGTCCGACCGTAATTTTGTCCTCAGGTGTCTTTCCGCCAAAGGCGGCCTCAACTGTTGGCGCCTCCGGGGTAATGCCGACCAGGTGGCACATAGATACAGCACCGGCGGTTGGCATGGGGGCGATAATAAATCGTATTTGATCCTGACTGAGTGTTTCGGGAAGCCCCACGATCACGGGCGTCTTATCCCCCAACACCCTGCCCACGTAAGAGCCGATAGCGGAATAATCCGAGAGGTTGAGCGTGGAATGATCAAGCCCGGAAAGATCGACCAGGACATCTCCATATCGGTTTTCCTTCAGGTGGAGACCATATTCCGGCGTAACCCCGGTGATGGCCGCAGCGACCACCGACGGGGATCCTTCCCTGTTTCCTCTTGCCCCAAAAGCCGAGTTGACGAAAGTGGCTCCGGACGAACCTCCCCAGGCAAAGTGCGATCCGGGAAGCGGCAGGTTTCCCACCTGATAAGGCAGGCAACTTCCAAGCGGTATTGCACCCATTTTCAGGTACACAGCGTCCATCCTGCTTTGATTCTCGACCAGTTCCTCCGGCAAGCCCATCTTCTGCCACTGGTTGAAGTCCACCGAGCATGGATTGGTGGAGGTCTGGACCTGAAAACGTGCCCCACCCTCCATGAGATCGGTCATCCACTCGATGTTCTCCTCTCCACCAATAAGATAGCTTCGACCCCCTACGTGACAGGATGAAACCGGGATCATCCTGTCCGCATTATAGATCTCCCCCAGGGTCACCAAAAGCCTCATGGCACTCTGGGGTCCGCTTCCTAAATATCCATCGAGCACTTTCTTCTCTTGGTCAGTGAGATTCATCTTTCTCCTCCCGTTATAACGCAGTCGCTAGTCCGATTCTGCCGGCGGAAGCTGGATAGCGGCATACGGATAGACCGATACTTTTGCTTTCTCCGGGTAGCTCTCCATCAAATGGAGCAGGGCTTCCCCCCACGTTTCGCAGGGCACAACTTTCTCAGGCGGCCCGTACGTGTCAAGATCGTTTCGAGCCAGATAGGAGGAGCATACCAGGATACGTTCGGCCTGGGAAATCAGAAGCTTTTGAGTTTTGCCCCACAGCTTTCCACCATAATCGGTACCGAAACGTCCGGCCAAATAATGGGGGGCTTGCCCCTCAACACTTTGTGTGATGACAACCCCGAGTCCACCTTCTTTCAGGGCAAGTCTTCCCGGCCAGACGGCTTTGATGGTTTGGTTCTCGATTGGAAAAGCATTCATTACCACAATATCGGAGTTTTTAATTATGGGAGTAGCATAGAGCTCCCTGGCCATTTTCACACCGGCACGATGCTGGGCGATGAAGTCCCCGGCAAAGACGCCGATGACCTCCCGCCGGTTGTTAACCAAAAGATCGATCTTCATATCCAAAGAAACCATGCGTGCGGCTTCCTCAAGATCCTGTCGCAATACGTTATCTTCGATTTCACCGTGGCTGAACTGCATTGAAGATCTATCGCCTCCGCGTTTCCCAACGACTCGGTGGTTGTAGTCGACGGAGGTAATGGCGGCGACTCCGGGAAGCACCATCTTCGCACCACCGCCGAACCCCGCTCCTAGATGCGGAATAAGGCCTCCGATAGCGATCTTCAGATCGCATGCCATCACTTCTCGATTGATGAGGACCGGAGTTCCACGGGAGGTTTTTCCCAGGTCTACATGATGCTCGTAGGTGTTGTGGTTGTATATATGGTAGCGTCTAACAATGTCTTTTCCCAGTTTTTTGACAAAATCCTCTTGGGACATGGCGGCATGGTTGGCATACGCAGTCACAAAGCGGATTTGATCATCTGTGATGCCGGCTCCATGGAGTTCTTCAAGCACAAAGGGCAATATCTTCCAGGTAGGGGCGGGACGTGTTAAATCGTCAAAGAGAATAACAACCTGTTTCTTCCCCAGAGCCATTTCCCGTAATGATTTCGTTTCCATGGGATTTAGAAGGGCTTCCCTGAGTTGTTTGTCGCTTAAAGGGGGCGTGTCATGTCCAGCCATACGACACTCATTGATCTCCCAGCCCTTGGGGAAATTCAATTCCATTTCTTCATCACCATACCAAGCTTTGATCGGAATTCGAATTTTCTGTGTGGTCATTATCTCCCTCCTTGAAATTAGAAAACAGCCGTTTGCCTTATTTAACACCCTATTATAAATTCTTTACCATATCCATCTGATTTATCAACAATGTGCATTTTCGATTCATAAAATCTTTCCGTTTTGGTAGTCGTTGACACCCGGGCTACCACTGCCCTATATACACCCTATAGTTTCATAAAAATCATGATAAAGGGGTGTCATAATAATATTGCGGCATCCTCGACTATTGCAACTATAGGGTACCGTCAGGGTGAAAGCGAGTTTATGCCGGGACTGGTATGAAAGTCAAATATATCGAACGCGAAAGGAATCGAAAAGCCATGGGAAAAATGAAAGCATTTGCCAAGGTGAGGCCGGAACCCGGAGGTGCCGAATACATTGATTTCGATGTGCCCAAAATCGGACCCGGAGAAATCCTTGTCGAGGTTAAGGCTGCCGGAGTCTGTGGAACGGATATTCATCTTTATGATTGGGCAGAGATTATGGTCCGGGAATATAAGCCCCAATTGCCGGTGGTTATGGGGCATGAGTTTGCGGGTAGAATTAGTGAACTGGGATCTCAGGTCAGCGGCTTTCAAGTGGGGGATAAAGTCACCGCATGTCCGATATTGTATTGCGGACAGTGCAGTTACTGTAAAAACGGGCAGCAAAATATTTGTAATGATCGGCCCCAATTGGGATTGGGGGTGAATGGCGGTTTCGCCCAGTTTGTTGCTGTTCGAGCTGAGAATGTTTACAAGCTGGACGATGAGGTCTCATTTCAAATCGGGGCGTTGAGCGAACTCACCAGCGTTGGGATTCATGCGATCGAAAGAATTCAACTGAAGCCCGGCAATACGGTGGCTGTCGCCGGATGCGGCCCATTGGGCTTGTTAATGGCGATCCTTGCAAGACATTCCGGAGCCGGATCGGTTTTTATTACCGGGCTGGAGCAGGACCGGGAAAGACTGGCGCTGGCTGAAAAGATCGGAGCAATTCCTATCTCGGTGAACAAATCAGACCCCAAACAACAAATCCTGGAATACACGGATGGAATGGGGGCGGATGTGGTGTTCGAATCTGCCGGTACGCCATCGGGGGTAATCCAGTCAATGGATATTGTCCGCAAAGGGGGACGAGTCAGCATTTTAGGCCAGGGACATGCTGCCACTGAAATATTTACGGCGAATCTATCCTATCGCGAAATAGAGCTTGTCGGGACGCGAGCGTATACGAAAAAAGATTGGGACAACGTCTCAAATACCCTGGTCGGTGCTGCCGAAGACCTGAGCCATATCATTACGCACCGGATTCCACTAGAGAACGCAGAAGAGGGAATCAAACTGATGAAGGCCCGGGAAGGGATGAAAATAATTTTAGAACCCTGATAAGGGATACTACAACATTGTGTATCCGCCGTCCACGGTCAGTGAGGCGCCTGTTATGTTGGGGGCTTCACAAAGAAAAATTACGGCGTGCGCGATATCCTCTACGGTTTGGGCCCGCCCCAGAGGGATTCTTTCCTTGATAATGGATTGAAAAGTTGTTTCCGGGTCCGACCCTCGCTGTTCAGCTATTTGAGGGGTCAGTACTTCATCCCACATGGGTGTCTTTACAATACCCGGGTTTACGGCATTCACCGTGACATCATGGGGTGCCATTTCGTAGGCCAGTGACTTGGTGAAACCCAAAACACCATGTTTGGCTGCTGCATAATGGGCATATCCGAAACGTCCGACCTTTCCTGCAATGGAAGCGATATTGATGATTCTTCCCTGACCGCTGTCAATCAAGTGCGGCAGCGCAGCCTTACAGCAGAGGAAGACTCCCTTCATGTTCACATCCATAACCCGGTCCCATTCATGTTCTTCCATTTCAGATACGAATCGTACGAAATTGATCCCCGCGGCATTCACCAAAATATCCAATCGCCCAAACCGCGGGATAGTCTCCTTTATCATCTCCTCAACCGATCCGCTTTCTGCCACGTCCACGGTTAGCGGGGAGATTTCAATACCCTCATCTTTTGCCCGCTGAAGCAAATTTTGAAATTCGACGCTCTCGGGCCGAATAATATCAGCAGCAGCTACGCTCGCGTTCTCCCGTGCCAGGCCCAGTGCAATGCCGCCACCGATTCCCCGTGCACCTCCTGTAACCAACGCCACTTTGCCAGACAGTCGTGTCATGATCACCTCCTCAAATAATAACAAATCTACAACCCCAAAGAAGGCTCTTAATCTTTGGAGGCTTTCTATTCAGAGTATTTTCGGAGTACTGGAGTGATGGAGTAATGATTCAAAGATTGGTTTTATTCCTTTACAACACTCCAATACTCCATTGCTCCAACACTCCAATTGAATCGCACCTGAAACCTCTAAACTTCTTAAAATGCCTTAATATTGACTCTAGTTCAAAAAAATAATTATTCCGGTGCATACATCATAAAATCGAGCCAAAACAGTTCTTGGCTTATGTTTTCCAGCTTTCCTAATCTCTCGATACTATATTGATTGTCCGGCATTTGGGCTTCTTTCCAGGCTTCGCTGCTTGTTGCGTCCGGAGATGCCATTTCAAAGAGGGCCAAAAACCTTTCTCGCCCCGGCCCGGCCCCATGTATCTTACGCTCGTTTGTCTTTATATTGGAAACTTCCAAATCGACTTCATACAGCCTCCCCCGAAAGATTCCTTGAACGGCGCACATTTTAGGCAGATATTCGTCCTTATACAAATTGAAGAGATCGGTTCCGGATTCTAAATCGCAATCGAATTTAACAATCATAATGTACGGGGCATCGGTAGCCGGTTCTTTTCCAACCGTGCAAATGAGGCTGTAAATGGCTCGTATGGGATCTTTAAACTGCGCCAAAGCCTCCCTTGTCCAGGGTGTGGAATTATTCAAGGCATGCAGGTATGGTTCGCTTCTGAGCACTTCTGCTTCAACTGTTTCATACATCATCAGGAAATACGGCTCCGCACAAGTCCCCTGATACCTGCGCCCCACGTAAAACCCGGGTATGGTAACCCGCTCCTCCATATGCTCTAAGTTATGCCATTTTCGATATTCCCTAAGATAACGCTCATCGATTCCGGCCCAGATTGCCAGCAAACCGCTTGTTTCTTTTTGTTTCATGGTGGTCTCCCTGATTCAATCGGGTCTCGGCATATCCTGCGGCGGTGACGCAGCAACAATAAATATCAGATCCTCGAAACCCGTATTGGCTATGCCATGCTCAACTCCCGGTGGAACGAAGATGACTTTCCCGGGACCCACCAGATGCCTGACCCCTTCGAGCTCTACAATTCCGGTACCCTTGAGAATGTAGTAAATGTTCTCCGCTATTTCGTGTGTATGCGGTTCGCAGTAGCCTTTCGGTTGATAGCTGGAAACCCTGAAGTCGAAATACTTGGAACCGTGGGATTCGTTGACCAGCAGTTTGGAGAAAGCACTGTAGTGTCCCGGTGCCTCGATCCAGTCCATTTCTTCAGCCTGGGAGATTTTAGCATCCATTTTTAGCCTCCAATAAGATATTAAGATTAACTTGAAATGAGCTAATAACCTTTCGATTTCAATGCCTGTGTATATTTAACCAGACCGTCGTAGAGGTCGTATTTGGGTTGGAACCCGAGCTGGGATTGTGCCCTTCGGATATCGAGGGCCCCTTTCTGCTGCCCTTCCACTGTCGCGGATTGTCTGAGAAGACCGGGCCCAACCGAGATCTTGGGACCGGGAATAATCCGCTCCACCATCCTCGCCATTTCTTCATAGGAGTATGCCTTGCCGCTTGCTATATGGAAGACGCGGCTTTCCGGGTTTTTTGCGTCGAGTGCAAGCAGTGCTCCCTGGATGAAGTCATCGATATAGGTGTGATCCGTTCGTTGGTCGGCTCCGCTTTCCATGGTTGTGGGAAGCCCTTTCAGGCTGTTTTCGATCATGGTTTTCGGTGCCCTCGGTCGTGGCAGGCCGGGGCCGTAGACCCAAGATGTTCGCACAATGACAACGTCCAAACCGAAGAGCCTGTGATAAAACTCCTCATATTTTTCAGCCGCCATTTTGGTGATAGCATAGGGAACCGTCGGTGATAGCGGATGGTCCTCATCCGCCGGGTCATTCTGGAATTCACCGTAAGCTTGCTCCGATCCGACATCCATTACCCTGCCGACGCCAACGATGCGGGCGGCTTCGAGGACATTGATGGTCCCCTCGATGTTGATTTTGGCGGTCAGAGACGGTTTCTCGATTGAAGGGTCATAGCTCACGAGCGCAGCCGTATGGATAATGCTTCCCACCCGCTCCGCCATCATTGTCCTGATGAGAAAGCTCAAATCGAGAATATCGCCGTGCACGAGCTTCACCTGATCTTTGAAGTCAAGAAGGTTTTCGGAACAACCGGTGAACAGATTGTCGTAGGCAACGACCCTTCCGCCCCGCCGGACGATCGCTCCCGCAAGATGCGATCCAATAAAGCCTGCCCCACCGGTGATCAAAACTGATTTTCCCATGTCAATTCCCTTAAGCGAGACGCTTTCGGACGGGTCACCCCATCGAAGTATCCGTCCCGCGGTCACCCCTTTCACAATGATAAGAATTCTCTTTTAAAGTGTGGATAAGAGAGAATTTAAGGTTGAGTCCGGCTGCTGATAATCGAGGTTCGAATACCGGATGCCGTCTGTATTGTCAATTATTTACTGAACAATCTAATTTTGATTGGGTTTCGAGAATACAGGCGGCCTTAGACTCCAGATCCGGTTTTGATACGATGGCAGAAGCAATGGTATTTACATATCGAACAGATTCCCAGGGATCACCACCGGTTCAATGATAATGGATTAGAAAGGTTGTGGCAAAAATATTTCCTGCTCCGGTGGGCTCAACATCCCCAACCGGTTTAACCGGTATCCTTTTTTCCGTTTTACCATTGACTTAATCTGCACATTTCGTGGAATATATCCTTTATGTCACCTTCGATAACCGCTTCAATTTTATACGATTTGGTCCAATGTCCGCACCGTGTATACATGGATCACTTTGAGGATCCTGCCAAAAGAGACCCTACCAATCCTTTTGTGGAGCTTTTATGGGAATGGGGGTCGGCGTTTGAAAAAGAAGTCATTGAGAATTTGTCGATCCCCTTTGAAAATTTTTTTAATCTTTCCGGTCCGGAAAAAGAACAACAGACTCTCTCGGCCATGAAACGAGGAGACCACCTGATCTATAGCGGGAGGATTCGGGCCGGAGATTTGCTCGGGGAACCCGATCTGCTGCGCCGAGCGGAAAACGGATATCAGGCCGGTGATATAAAAAGCGGAGCAGGAGATGAGGGCGCCGATGACAATTCCGTTGGAAAGCCCAAGAAGCATTATGCGGTTCAATTGGCGCTTTATACGGATATACTGGAAAAGACAGGGTTTTCATATGCCCGCAAGCCTTTTATATGGGACATTCATGGACAAGAGATTGTTTATGATCTGGATCGTCAAATGGGGCCGCGGAATCGAAATACACTCTGGTATTATTACCGGTCTTGTCTGGAAACAGCCGATGGCATACTTCGCCAAAATGAACAGACCCGGCCGGCATTGTCCAGTATATGTAAACTCTGCCATTGGCGATCAGCCTGTATCCGGCGTATTGAGAAACTGGACGATTTGACCATGATTCCGGAGCTTGGGAGATCGAGAAGAGATCGAATGATGCATCATATAACGACTGTCAAAGCGTTTGCCGATACGGATGTTAATTGTTTCCTCAAAGGGAAAAAGACCATCATTCGAGGTGTCGGAGCAAAAACGTTATTGAAGTTTCATGAGCGGGCAAAACTGTTGAGCACTCCGAACGCAAAACCTTACCTTAAAAAATCGCTTCATCTTCCGGAGGCCGACCGCGAGATTTTCTTTGACATTGAAACCGATCCCATGCGGGATATGTGTTACCTTCACGGATTTCTCGAGCGGCGGGGCAAGAAAAACAAAACGGAAAGCTATATTCCCTTTTTTGCTTTGGAGCCGACGGCACAGGAAGAACAACGGGTGTTTGCCCTGGCATGGAAATACTTGAGATCAAGCCGGAATCGTGTGATTTACTACTACTCCCCATATGAACGCACCATATGGAGAAAACTTCAACAAAAGTATCCCAATGTAATGACCGAAACGGATATGGAAGATCTTTTTTCCCCTGAGAGCGCAGTGGATCTTTATAAAGACGTCGTCAGAGTGAAAACAGAATGGCCGACAAAAGATTATTCCATAAAGACACTGGCGTCATACCTGGGTTTTCAGTGGCGTGATACCAATCCGTCGGGCGCCGTTTCTATTGAATGGTACCACCGGTGGGTCGAAGAAGCCGATTCATCCATTCAACAACGCATTCTTGATTACAATGAGGACGATTGCCGGGCGACTCGGGTTCTTTTGGATGCCATCAGGGAACTTGATGTGAAAGGGGAGCCGGCTTGAAATACGGGATGATTTTGGATATGACACATCCGAGCGGAAGATAGGATAAAAACGAACTTTAAAGAAAGGGATTGAATATTGAAATTCGGTGAACCCAAACACGTGGATGACAAAATCAAAGATTATCTCAAATTCTGGAATATTGAAGACACAGCACGCCCCCTCATCGGGTTTGATGTGGGAGGGTTCTTTCCTTTTCAATGGTTCGGTGCACTAAAGGAGATTGGGGAAAATGTGTGGTTGCAACCGGACCACCTGGTGGTTGAAAAGTATCTGAATGACTACACCAAAGTGTATCAACGCGCATCCAGTGTTCACGACGACCTGATAAAGGGTGTTTCCCCCATACCCGCGATTCCCTGGATGGAAGCCATGCTCGGGTGCCCGGTGGAAATTTCCGGGGATAGCATCTGGGGAAGAGAGCGGGATGCGGATTGGGAAGAATTGGATGGGCTCTTTCTTGAAGGAAATAATCCGTGGTTTAAGAAATATCTTGAATTTCTGGAAGCACTGGTCGGTAATGCCGAAGGTGAATACCCCATCAGCCAGCCCATTCTCAGGGGGATCACCGACCTTGTGGGGGCATTGCGCGGCAATAATCAGGCCCTGATTGATACCATGGAAGCACCGGAACGTGTAAAAGATCTGGCGAAAAGGTGCACCAAGGCTCTCATTCAGGTGACCCGGAAACAGTACGAAATCATCCTGCCCTTTCACCAAGGATATCTCATTGAACAATTCGGAATGTGGGCGCCGGATAAAATCGTGCGATTGCAGGAGGATTTATCCGCGGTCTATTCACCCCAAATATACTGTGATCTCATCCAGAAATTTGATCGTGAGGTTGCAGCCGCCTTCCCGTACTGCTTGATCCATCTCCATAATTCATCCTTGTTTTTATTGGATTATTTCCTGGAGATCGAGGACATCGATGTTTTTCAGATCAATAGAGATGTTGTGGGGATGAGCACAGAGGAGATGATCCCCTATCTCAAGAAGGTTCAGGATCAAAACCGAAGACTGCTTATTCGAGGAGCGTTGACTGAAGAAGATCTCACATTGATGAAAATCCATCTTTCGCCCCGGGGGCTCATTCTTCAAATCGTCTTGAATAATGCCGAAAAAGTGCCGGTGTACACGGAATTTATTAATGAGCTCTTCTGTTAAATGCAGAGTAAACCCATTTGGGTTTCAGGGGTTAAGTTTCGGGTGCAAGATGTCTGTTTATTTCGGGGTAAAACCCAGGCTTTTCTGAATATCTTTCCATCTTGCTATGGAAATCGGTTTTATTTCTTTCAGATCGCTGCCGGGGATAGTTCCTACTGTTGAGTTTGGGATGTAATAACACTGCTGGCCTTTATGAGGCCCCTCTTCAATGATCCACCCGACCTGCACGGCAATCAGCTTTCCGGAAAGCTTCTTCGCTTCTTTGTTGTAATTCTTAATTCGGGATGGTTCGAAAATAGCTTCATAAAACATAACCGAATTCCTTAAAATAAAATCAAAGGGTAACCCTTGATCCAAGAGGTTACCCTACAATAAATGCATACAATGGTATTCCCTCTGAAAGAAACTGATCATTCAAAAGAACCTGAAAACCATGGTTTATAATAATCGACCGATTTGAATATAAAATCAAGGTTTTTAAAACAGATTTAAAAACATTTAAATATAACACTAAATCGGAATATACCCAATAAAAAAGTAGAATCTTTGAAATTCCCTTCATTGCGCCGTTATCACCTCCATAAAGCGAGAAATTTCAGGCAGTCGGAAGCGCCAAAGGGTTGCCTTTTCCGATAAGGATGTACCCTGTTGGTGTTAAGGGATATGAAAAATCCGATATATGTATTGAAAAGCCTAATCATGTCCGTTATGATCATTGTATTGTATTCAGAAACAGAGGGCCTCGGATATTTTTTCGCTTTCGGTAAAACCTCCTCAGAGAAATCTTCATAACACGAGGTATCCGGGCCCGCACTAAACGGGCTGAAAATCCCTACAAAAAGGAGTTCTTACAATATGGCTGAAGGGAACGTTAAATGGTATAACGATAAAAAAGGGTTTGGTTTTATCGAGACAGATGAGCAGGACGAATTCTTTTTTCATAAATCTAATATTCAAAATCACGGATTCTTTGGACTTCATAAAGACGATCGTGTTTCTTTTGATATCATCGAGACTTCAAGAGGTAAACAGGCGACTAGGATTAAGGTATTGTAATAAAAAAAATTACGTTGAATTTTTAACCGCATAAAAAGCTCCACTTAAGCGATAGGCGAACCAACTCGATAGTGAAAGAAATTCCCACGCTTCTCGTCCGAGAATAGGCCTTCATAATGAATAAATCCATCAGGTTTTTATTCTTATACGGTTTTTTGATTGCCGATCTCCTTATGTTTAACAGCAGGACCCACGCTCAATGGTCGAAGGTGGGCGATATATCGTCAGAAAACCTGCTCCAAGTCAAAGTGCATCGGCTTATAATTGATCCGAAAAGTGAAAAGCCGGTGGTTATCCTTGCTGATGGTAATGAGAAACAGGCATTGATGATCTGGATCGATTATTTCGAAGCCCGTGCCATTTATATGGAGAGGAAAGGGGCCGATTTTAAGAGGCCTTTAACCCATGATTTGCTTGAAAGGTTGATCCAAAAGACCCATAGCAAAATCAATAAAATTATTATCACCCATGTTAAGGAGAACACCTATTACGCAGTTATCGAGTTGGATATCGATGGGTCTTCTGTCCGGATTGACGCCAGGCCGAGTGACTCCATTGTAATGGCCCTTAAATTTAAGACCCCGATATTTGTTTCCAAAAAGCTATTTAAAGAGATGGCGGTTGCTCTTGAAGAGCAACCGGATATTTCAGAAAAATACGGCCTGTCCATACAAAACCTGACACCGGAGCTTTCCGAATACTTTTCCTTTGGATTCACAACAGGAGTTCTGGTTACAGATGTCCGAAACGGAAGTGGCGCCGAAAAGGACGGGGTTAAAAACGGCGACATATTCGTTTCAATAGAAAATCACGATGTGGAAGACGTCATCTCTTTTCGGAAGAACATCGTCCAAGGCCAAGCCCCCATAAAAGCCAAAATATTCCGAAATCGTCAATTCCTAATCATCCAGCTGTACCACCTGTCGGAAGCGTTCGGTTAAGACAAATCCGTTTGACTTTGATGGATTCATTTGCCATGAAGTCACCAAGACACAAAGATATTTTTTTTCGTGCCTTGGTGTCTTGGTGGCAGGATGAAAATAGTTTTGACAAGGCTTATGGAGGAATATCGTGACTTCTGAATCAAAACATCTCGAAGGAAAAGTGGCGTGGGTGACCGGTTCATCCCGCGGTATCGGTCGTTCTATTCTCATTCAACTCGCTAAGGCAGGCGCTTCGGTCGTTCTGCACGGCACTAAACCACACTCCCCCCAAACTTTTAATGAAGGTGAATCTTTGGAAGTCGACGGCCGGAGCCTTTCCAGTAAATATCAGGTTGAGTGCCTGTCGGTTCACGGAGATTTAACCCAAGAGGATGTTGTGCAGCGGTTAGTGGAACAAATCCACACCGAACTGAACCGGATCGATATACTCGTAAATTGTGCAGGCGGCGATATCGGAACTAGAGGACTGACAGCACCTATGGCCGGAAAGCCGGAAAAGAACGACGCCGTGTTTATATCTTATGAGGATATCCGTACGGTTCTGGACCGCAACCTGATGACCTGCATTCTGTGCTGCCGTGCGGTGGTTCCCGAAATGATGGAACGAAAGGAAGGTAAGATCGTTAATATCGGAAGCATTGCGGGGCTGACCGGTTTGGATTCGTCGGTGATTTACGCAACTGCAAAAGCAGCGCTGCATGAATACTCCCGGTGTCTGGCGCTTCAATTGCGACCCCATAATATTAATGTGAACGTGGTCGCTCCCGGAGATATCACGACGGAGCGCTGGAAGGCCAGCCGGACCTTTGAGGAAGAAAGGATGGTCACCGGTGGTACACTGGAACGATACGGCCGGCCCGAAGAGATATCGAGTGTCGTTGAGTTCCTTTCATCGGATAAAGCCGGCTATATCAGCGGCCAGGTGCTCCGGGTAGACGGGTGCGTGCAAACCTGGCCAGCTTAAGACCATCGCATATCTTCGCAGCAGCTTTCAATACCGTCTGCTTTTATCCGTTTTTCGTGATGGATTAGGACTCCCATTCGGATGAGTCCATGCATCATTTTCTCTATATTCTTGACGGTTTACACAATATCGATTATCCTACCGAGTCAAAATCAAAATAAAATATCGCCATTTGGTCCGGCCAGCGGATTTAGAAACAAATCGGTACAACTGACAAATAGAAATGCTCAAAAAGATAAGAAGCTCTGCATTATACCGAATAGGAGATGAGCAATGAAACAACTCTATCGAATCGTGTTAATCTCAACAGCAGTCATGATCATAGCCGTTGGTACCCTGGTTTTTACCGTTGTACCGGCCTTTGCCGTGGTCGGTGATGTGATTGTCGCCAAAAGCGGTCAGCCGGTGCCCAACGCAACCATTATCCTGGAGACATCGGATGGGAATCAGTTGCAAAAACTGAAAACCGACTCCAAGGGACGTGCCGAGTTTGATCTGCCCGAAGGTCAAACCGGTAAGGACACGGTCATACAAGTTAAAAAATTCGGCAGCAAAACGTCCAAACATACGCTCACACCAAAGTCGGGTGCCGATCCCTGGTCCCGCATTTCGCTGGATATGGCAGGGGGTGTTGCGACTTTTACCGATCAGGCAGTGACGCTATTGAAAAAAGCAGCCGATCCCATTGAAATCGGTGAAAACGCAAAGGTTGGAAGCGGGGCGCGTGTCAAGCAAAAGGCCAAAGAGACTGCCGGAAACATGATCGGTGGATTATTAGGCGGTTTAACCAAAGGTGCGATTGGTCTCGGTAAAGGCAGCGGCAGTGATGACGGATCTTCAGAAGGGTCAAAGCCCAAACTGGACAAGGATCCTTGTCCCAAGAAATCCAAATACAAATTTAAGGACCCGGCTACCGGAACAGAAATAGCTGTTGGGGGCAAGATGACACCCGATGGGCTTCTCATCAGCACCACCATCCTCAAGTCTCCTGATAAGGGGACGTTTCAGACGGTCTATCTAATGGACGATGAAGGAAAAAAAGGCGGACCGATTCTCTATTTTATTTACGCCCTTTACCGGGAATGGTCCCTGACGGTAAGCTGGACATACGACAGATGGGTCAATGGAAAGCATGTTGAACATCGGGAGGGTGGCTGGAGCGACAGCGGACGGGATTTCCTCGGCACATTTGCCGTGCCCCAGAAAAATGACGGGATATGGAAGCAGATGGGTTTCTCCAACGCTGTAGCCGGCATCAAGGGACTGGGGACACTCTTTCCGGTCACTTCCGAAATGCTCCGAAAAAAGACGATGCATCTGGTGATCCACATCAGCCGGCCGTCTCAGGAGATAGTCTCCACCATACCGCTTGCCGTAACGATGTCACCGATGTCAAACGGCGCATTGGCATTTCTCAGGCCATTTTAACGGCTGATGGGATTGAAGGATCATTCTTAAGGATGGGGTGAAAGGAATGAGGTTATAAACTCCGCAACCGAGTCTTTGCCGCGATACACCCCGAAATGCCCTTCACAGAGAATGTCGGCCCCAAGCGAGACCATCAGGTTGAGGGAATTATGGTAGTCTTTTTCATCTGAAAGCAGGTCCGGGTGAAGCGGGCCGTGGACATCCTGGCCGAACAAGACCTTCTTACCATCGGATTCGGTGAGATAAACCACCGAACCCGGAGAGTGGCCGGACACATGAATGGCTTCAATGGTTTTATTCCCCAAAGTGATTTCTTCTTTGGACGCTTTCAGTTTTCGATCCACGTATAATGGGATCATCCCTGAACCATACCAGCTTGCGGCGGTTACTTCACCGTTTCCTTCTTCCAAGAAACGGGCGTCCAGCTCGTGCGCGATGATTTCACATTCCAGCATCTCTTTTAAGGTGCTTGCCCCTCCGGTGTGATCATAATGGCAATGGGTGATGAGGATATATTCTATTTGTTCCGGCTGAACACCGCATGCCTTGATATTATTGAACAATGCCGCTTCATTTCCCCCACAACCGGCATCAATCAGTGCTGCATGGCCGTCACTGTTGATCAAATATATGGCAGCATCTTCCGGTGCAGTAAGATCTCCACCGCCCACCTGATAGATTTCACTGGTAATTTTCATTTCGGTATCTATCTCCAATTGAAACCGTCATCCCTTAATCACTATTCAAGACGCGACACTGTTACACCTCTCCATCCCTAATCTCTGCCGCCAACGGCGGTGCCCAATCTTTACCCCGTGGAATGAACTTTCTTTTCTATTCCACCGGGGCCTTCGTAAGTCAGGTCGTCTTTCCAAGAAAGTGGTGGTTTACACACTAATTCAAAGGAAGGGTGTTTCAATCCACGCCCTCGTACGGAGGGCGACCAATCCTATTTTCGGAAACAAACCAACGAGACGGTTCATCCCCGCGTGTGCGGGGAACATTTCTTAACAAGGGTCAAACGAAGACCTCCGGTTCTATCCTTTCCTACGACTCCGATCTTTCCCCTATAGGAAGATCGCGAACTCGAATACGTTCATCTTCAACTACGATGATAGCGCCTTTAGCAACATCGGTACTTATTCTGGGTAATATCTTTTCCAATCTACTGTTGACGAACTCGACTCTTGAAGAAGAGAGGCGAAGAGAGATCAGCGATGGCGTGCTTTTCTTGGACAATGAGATTATTTCAGAAAAGTCGAGATCTTGTGTGAGGACAGTGCGCCCCTCTTTTCTCGCTGTTTCTACAATCGTACGATCAGAAGAATCAGAAGGTAGTATTTCATTAACGCGGATAGCATCGTGGCCGTGTGTTCGAAGGAAAGCAACGGTATGCGGCGATATATGCATGTCAGCAAGAATTTTCATGCAATGGCAATCGTTTTCTCACTCGCCAGCCACGCACCGTATTTAGCAGCCTGGTAGATGTCCTCTTTCTCCAATTCAGGGTAGTTTTTGATAATTTCATCAGCAGAGTAACCATCCCCTATGAGCTTTAGGATGAAATCGACCGTAATACGGAGATTCCTAATGGTTGGCTTTCCGTCGCAAGTTTCTGGATTTATTGTGATTCTGTTTAACATAATATATGATTGTAACATCGAAACTTTGCTTTTTCAAGACATGCCATTTCTTAACAAGGGTCAAACGAAGACCTCCGGTTCAGAATTCAGTTTTTTTCGACAGCCGTGTAGTTTAGGGAATTAGGATCAACCCCATGGTCTTAAAGTGATCGTCAAACCCGAAAGCTTCTTTCACACCCTTCTGCTTTGCGATCACCAAGCTTGTACAATCAACAAAAGAAAAATCTTGATCACTATACCCCTCAAATATTTTCCATGCTTCGTTGTGAATGGCCGGAGTAACCCATTCCAACTGGAGTCGACCAACTTTGATTGCCTCTTGGACAAAGGAATTGAACTGAATGGACTTATTATGGCCATCATCATAACGAATCCGGGTGTAAGTTTCGGTCAAGACAGAGTTGGTGGTAACCAGCGGGGTCTTTTCTTTGGAAAGCTTCTTATAACAAGCAGCCGCCTTTTTATGATAGCGATCCCTTCTGACTGTCAGCGCTATCCAGCCGCCTGTATCGACAAAAACCATATTTATGTCTTTTTCCCGTATAGGTATTTATCATGGTTCACAGAAGCATCGGTAGGACCGGCAGGGTTATCACATAAACCGATGAGTTTCTGTAAAGGGTCTTCATCAGGCATTTTACTCTTGTGCTTGATCACATATTTCTTTATCGCCCTCCGGATATGTTCGGACTCTGATACCTTGGTCGCGACTGCAAGGCTTTTTAAGGCGAGGGCACTTTCTTCATCGAGATAGATCTGTTTTCGTTTAAGATTGCCCATTTGTCTTATCCTTCTTTCATATGTGATGTATACATTACCATTTTGAAATGTCTCAATCAATTTTTCGAATCGCTGCCGAACAGACACAATGATTATTTTGATATCCGGCAAGCCCGCCCCGATTACTTTCGCTACTCTGGCTTGGGAGGGATTTGAATCTGTTCGGAACAGTGAGCGCAGCCGGTTTTGGGATGCTCATTGGAACTGCAGGCGCAGGGTGGAGCGGTGGATTTCTTTCCGCGCCTTTCTTTTAAGTAAAGAACGAGGACCAAGAAAACAAAGACAATAAAGCCAACACCGAATATGATAAAAAATTCCGTCATTTTAATTCAAACTAGGCCGTAAAGCGGCCTTCGCTCCAGTACCTCTGTGTCTGGTGAATCTAATGTTGATTCCGGGATAAAGAGAGTCAATCTTCCCTGTTTGCTATCCTATTGCCAGTCGTTTCTTTCGGGTATAAAAAACAAGCCCCGTCATAATGAGTATTCCCATCAAGGTCATAACGGCGGCTGCCATAAAGGATACGCGATAGGATAATACTTCAGGCGCCCCTGATGCAATCATCATGTCGATAATCGGACCGGCAATCAGCGTGCCCGCAATCCCCCAGCTCAGAAAAAAGGTGGCATTGAACATACCGAAGAGTTTTGCACGGTTTTCAGGCGGTATTAAAATCGAGGCATAAACATAAGATGACGCCAGGATGATAACCTCTGAAAACCCTCGTAGGACGTTGCTGACATATACAAGGAATAGGATGTCTGCAGAAGCTAAGAGAATCAATGCGGCCACCGAAACAGCCGCCCCTAAAATCAGCGCATTTCCGTTCCCCAAACGTTTTCCCAACCACCCGGAAATAAATCCGGTTATGATCATGGCTGCCGAATGGGAGTTTACGATTAAGCCGACCACTTTGCTGGATACCGCAAATCCGGATTCCAGCACCAAATATTGAACCTGAATAATGGCGACTGAATTTCTTCCGAAATTAATGAACGCCATTGCCGCAAGAAACACCAAAAAAATGGTTGGGGACACTCGGGTATCAACACCCGTCTGGTTCATACCTGTGGTGTTCGTTTTTTCGATACCGCCTTCAGGCACAAATAGCATGGGGATAGCGGAAATCAACATGGCGCCTGCAGCAACAAAAAAGAGAGCACCTTCATAAAAGCCCCACCCGTCAAATTGAAGACCGAATCCATCGTACAACAGCCCTCCGCTCCATACGCCGGCGATACGACCGACTCCTCCGAGGCTGGCCAGACGCCCCTGAATTCGATTCCGGTCCTCCAGACGATAGAGATCCGATATCAGCGCACTCCAGCTTACATTGGACATGGACCAGAACACTTCGATGAGGGCCAGACCGAAAATGATGATATAGCCCGATAGAAACAGGTTGTCGGTTAACCGATGCGCATACCAGATGGCAACCGTTCCGATACCGGCCGATATTTCTCCAATGATGATCAGTGTCCGTCTTAGCTGATATTTATCTGAAATTTTTCCCCACACGAATGTTTGGAACAGGATATTGACGATCATGGGCAGAGTGGCGAATAGAGTGGTTTCGGTGACGCTAAGCCCCAAAAAGTGGCGAAGATATATGGAGAGAAAACTATAAAAAAGCCCCCGCCTGAACCATGACAAGACTTCGAAAGACGATATTCCCCAAAATGTTCGGTATGTTGGACGGTTCGAATGCATTGGGGTGCGATATGCTGAACCATACATAAAGTCAAGCGATATTCAGGGCCGATGACTCGATAAACTTGACAAATACGATCCGTTCTTCCTATGTACGAGCACGAACTTGATAGTATAGGCCCCTTTTATTGTCCACAGATTACACAGATTATAAAGATTTTAAGATAATTGAATTATATGATTATCTGTGCATGTCCGTGTGGGGCCTGCCGCGGCGAAGCCTCTTGCGAAGACGGGTCTGTGGCTAATTCATATTATTCAGAAAGGAGAATTCTATGCCTTCACCATCTTTTCGCAACCTGCTCCAAAGTAAGGGAACGCTAAAGGCCGGAACATTTATCGGAGAATTCACGACTCCCGGAATCGGTCAGATATTGAAAGTCGCCGGGTGTGATTTTGCCATGGTCGATATGGAACATACCGGTTTCAGTTTCGAGACCGTCAAACAAACCCTCCGGAGTCTGCACGATGCCGGTGTGGCCAGCATGACCCGCCCCCCTTCCAAGGAGTATCACCATATTGCCCGTCTTTGCGATATGGGAGCCCAGGGCATTATGCCACCCATGATCAGCAATGCGGAAGAAGCGGAACGCGTTGTCAGTTATATGAAATACGTACCGCAGGGGATTCGCGGCTGTGCGCTCGGTTTGGCCCATGATGATTACCAGGTCGGCCCGGTGGATGAAAAACTGAAAGCCGCCAATGATAAGACCTCCCTGGTGGCACTCATCGAATCGGTTGAAGGGATTGAAAATATCGATCAGATCGCTGCCGTAGAGGGCCTGGACTGCCTCTGGATCGGGCATTTTGACCTGAGCTGTTCTCTCGGTATTCCCGGACAATTCGATCATTCCGATTTTGTCTCTGCAGTAGAGCAAGTCATTGCAGCAGGTACAGCCCATAACAAACCGCTGGGACGGCTGGTGCCGACGGTTGAAGAAGGAGTGGCATTGTTTAAAAAAGGCTTTGATATGATTCTTTACTCAATGGATGTGGGTCTGCTGCGCCAGGCGCTGACGGAAGGGGTAGAGGCCTTGAGATCTCAATGCGCATCCTAATCCGGATAAACCGGAAATTCCAAATTCC
>CAYSUA010000017.1:0-21792 GCA_964433795.1 uncultured Desulfobacteraceae bacterium
AAAATTCGTTTTGGTGACGATTTCGACCAGTTTGATTCCAACCTCGAACGAACCGTCGAAGGGATGTTTCGATCCCTCAATCCGATTTTCTCATTAACCGAACGGACCTGGACACCGCAAATGGATATGTATGAGACACCGGAGGAGATTGTCATTCGGGCTGAGGTGGCCGGAGTCGATAAAGAGAACCTGGAAGTGGAAATATGCAGCAAAGCCATCAAGATATTCGGCAGTCGGTCCGAGCTTCCCTGCGTCGAGAATGCCAACTACAGGCTTGCAGAAATTCAATACGGTAAATTCGAACGGATTCTTTATCTCCCGGGGCCCATTATTACGGATAAGGTGTCTACTTCCTATGCAAACGGTTTCCTGGAGATACGACTCGTTAAACAACCTAAGGATAAAACCCATAAAATACCCATTTCCGATGGTTAATGGCGCAGATAATAAATCAGCAGCAGATATTTGGAGGAGCATATGGCAGAGCCGCAAACACCTCAGGAAGTAGCAAAGGAAAATCTTCCCGAAACTCTACCGGTTTTACCTCTGTACGATGCGGTGTTATTCCCGAAGATGGTCATTCCGCTGGTTGTTTTGCAGGGAGAGTCCATTAAGCTGGTTGATGAAGCCATGACAAAGGATCGAATCGTCGGTCTTTTGGTTTCGAAAAAATCGGCTGATCAGAAACCGGAACCAAAGTCGAATGAAGAATCGGGCGGGAAGGTTCCGACACCACCCCCGGCAGTAACCGCGGATACGGAAAAAACCGATCCGGAAAAGGATCTGTATCAGATTGGAACCACTGCGCTGATATTAAAGCTGGCCAAAACCGAAGAAGATCGGGCTCAACTGCTGGTTCAGGGTATGAACCGGTTTCGGGTCAAGGATTTTGAGGACGGAAAAACATATCTTCAGGCAAAAGTTGAATATCTAGAAGATGTGGAAGACAAAGACAAAGAGACAACAGCCCTGGTAACCAATCTGCTCGGGCTGTTTTCAAAGGTTGTGGAACTGTCTCCCGCACTTCCGCAGGAGATGGGAGCAATGGCAAAGACCATTCAAGAACCGGGTATCCTCGCCAATGTCATTGCCTCAACCATCAACACCAGTGTGGCCGAGAAGCAAAACGTTCTCGAAATCGATGATGTGAAGCTTCGGCTCAAAGAGATAACACGGCTGGTGAACTATCAGTTGGAGATTCTCGAACTCGGGCATAAGATCCAATCTCAGGTCAAGGGCGATATGGAGAAAAAACAAAGGGAATATTACCTGAGGCAGCAGCTTGAAGCCATCAAAGAAGAACTCGGGGAAAAAGACGATTCCGGAGTCGAACTTGAAGAGTATCGAGCCAAAATAGAAGAAAAAAACCTTCCTGAAGAAGCCAAAAAGGAAGCCGAACGTGAACTGAATAGACTCTCACGGATGCATCCGTCCTCAGCCGAGTATTCCGTTGCGATGACATACCTGGATTGGATCACCAGCCTTCCCTGGCATGAAAGCACGGATGATACGCTGGACATTAAAAAGGCCCGGAAGATTCTGGATGAGGATCACTATGGGCTGGATAAGGCGAAGCAGCGCATCATCGAATTTTTGGCTGTTCGAAAACTGAAACCGGATTCCAAAGGACCGATCCTCTGCTTTACAGGCCCTCCGGGTACCGGAAAAACGTCTCTGGGCCAGTCCATTGCCAGAGCGCTGGGGCGAAAATTTGTCCGAATTTCTTTGGGCGGGGTGAGAGACGAGGCCGAAATCCGAGGGCATCGAAGGACCTACGTGGGGGCATTGCCGGGTCGCATCATCCAGGGATTGCGGCGTGCCGAAGCAAGAAACCCGGTATTCATGCTGGATGAAATCGATAAAGTCGGGAGCGATTTTCGCGGCGATCCGTCTTCTGCATTATTGGAGGTGCTGGATCCGGAACAGAATTTTTCCTTCTCGGATCACTACCTGGATGTTCCCTTCGATCTCTCCAAAGTCATGTTTATTACCACCGGCAATATTCTGGATACCATCCCGCCGGCCTTAAGAGACCGGATGGAAGTGCTCGAGCTTTTGGGGTATACCGAGGACGAGAAGGTCAAGATCGCAAACCGGTATCTGATTCCGCGTCAGAGAAAAGCCCACGGGCTCAAGGCAGACCATATTACATTGACCAAAGGGGCGGTGAAGAGGATCATTTCAGGATACACACGAGAAGCAGGCTTAAGAAATCTCGAACGAGAGATTGCCAATGTGTGTCGTGGGGTTGCCAGTAAAATAGTAGAGGGATCGGCGGAACACGTAACGGTGAATGTGGTCAATGTTGCAAAGTACCTCGGTCCCATTCGATTTACATCCGAGGTCAAAGCCAGAGTGTCAACCCCCGGAGTCGCCATGGGGCTCGCCTGGACTCCCGTGGGTGGTGAGCTTTTGTTTATTGAAGCCACAGCCATGAGAGGTAAGAAGGGACTCACCCTCACCGGTCAACTGGGTGATGTAATGAAAGAATCTGCTGCGGCCGCCATGAGTTTTATTCGGGCGAATGCCAAGCAATTGACGATCGACGATGAATTTTTTGAGGAACATGATATTCATATTCATGTTCCGGCAGGCGCCATTCCCAAAGACGGGCCGTCTGCAGGGGTAACCATGCTGACGGCGTTGACGTCTCTCCTGACCCATAAGACGATCCGGAAAGATCTTGCCATGACCGGAGAGATTACCTTAAGGGGCCAGGTCCTGCCGGTGGGCGGGGTGAAAGACAAGGTGCTCGGCGCTCATCGTGCCGGCATTAAGACCATTATTCTGCCGAAATGGAATGAGAAAGATCTGCAGGAGGTTCCCAAGAAGGTTCAGAAGGAGATCGAATTTCATTTTGCAGAAAAAATGATCGATGTGCTTAAGTTTGCTCTCGACGATTAGGGCAGGTTCAAAACCTGATTCACGGGGCTGACCATTAATGGAGCAATTGAAAAGAGGAGTTTTGAACCGGTTTGAAGTAATTGGAAGGACGATTTGCTGCTCGATATTATTGGGTGTCTTTTGTATCGCCCTTTATGCCTGTTCAAAGACAGTCATTCCGCCAACGCCAACCTCGCCTAAGAAAACCAAACCGTATAAAGTATTTGGAAAGTGGTATCAACCGCTGCCCGATGCCAGAGGATTTCGCCAGAGAGGAATTGCTTCCTGGTACGGCAAGGATTTTCATGGCAAAAAAACAGCCAACGGTGAGGTGTACAACATGTATGCCATGACCGCAGCGCATAAAACCCTGCCCCTGGGCACCCATGTTCGTGTACGACATCTGGAAAATAATCGGGAAATTGAAGTCAGAATCAATGACCGGGGCCCTTTTGTCCGCGGCAGGGTGATCGATCTCTCCTATACGGGAGCCAAAAAACTGGCAATCGTGGGGCCGGGCACCGCACCCGTTGAGGTTATCGCTTTGGGCGCATCTGTTTGGGACGACACGAATAAACGAACATATGTTCCGCTGGATTATTATAAAGGCACCTTTACCATACAGGTGGGAGCATTCGGAAAACGGGAAAATGCCGAACGCCTGAAATTAAGGCTCGATGAAAGTTATAAGGATGTTCAAATCTCCGCCTACAATAAAGGGGCTGAGGTGTTCTATCGGGTAAGGGTGGGGAAATTTACGGATCTGAACAAAGCGGATGAAAACGAAACCATCCTAGTCAACAAAGGGTTTACGGGTGCCTTTACAGTTGCGGAGTGATAATAGAACTATAAGTATTTAGTGTTTTGTATTTAGTGTTTAGAGAAAAATATACCATGTGATATCAGCTTATCAGTGTGCTAAACACTAGACACCAAAAACTAAACACTCTCGTAAAAAGCTCGTATTTCTGACTTTTTCCATGACCATCAATTTTAAATGCCATAAGGAGTCTTTCGGTGTTTGAGAATGTTATTTTTTTAGACCGGGACGGGGTGATCAACAAGGATTCTCCCGATTATATAAAAAAATGGAAGGAATTTCATTTTCTTCCCGGAAGCCTTGAAGCGCTTAAAAAACTCCATTCAAATGATTTCACGGCGATTCTGATTACCAATCAATCCATGATCGGAAGAAAGATATCCGGCCTTAAAGATCTTAAAGAGATACATCGGAACATGACCGATGCCGTAAAGCGGCACGGCGGGATTATCCATGATATTTTTTTCTGCCCGCACCGGCCGGATGAAAACTGTGACTGTCGAAAACCGAAATCCGGATTGATTTTACAGGCTCAAAAAAAATACGACATCGATCTTTCAACCGCTCGCATGGTGGGCGACAGTGCCAAGGATATCGAATGCGCTCTGGGTGCCGGGTTGAGACATGCCATTCTCGTTAGAACCGGAAACGGAAAACGTGCGGAATTCATCTTAAAGGAGAAAAGTATTATACCGGATTACGTGGCTGAAGATCTGATGGATGCTTCGGAATGGATTCTTGCGCATAAAGCCCAGGCGTAACAGATTCGGCGTTGAAGATAACCCGATTCGCAGACGTATGAAACTCGTGCATAAGAGGGCGTAACACCGAACAGGGCACAGACATAAACAAATCATCGAGTTAAATAACAAATAATTATGGCTTATAGAATCACCTCCATGCTGTTCAATGCAACGCCCCCTAATGCACTCAGACAGTCATACCTCCGCGAATCGGCTCACCTTCAACGCCTACTCTCTTTAGTAACTTGGCTTAAGTAGATAACCAGATTAGATTATTTGTGCGGTTCAACTTCAGAAAGGAGGCATATTATGGAAGAACGGACTGAATTGGTGACCATGAAAGGCAATCCACTGACCCTTATGGGAAGTGAACTTAAAGTAGGAGATAAGGCGCCTGATGCGGTGCTGCTCAACAACGAACTTCAACCCGTAAATCTATCTGACTATCGCGGTCAGATCTGTGTGGTATCGTCGGTGCCCTCTCTGGACACACCGGTTTGCGATATGGAAACCCGGAGATTCAACCAAGAAGCCGAGTCATTGGGGCAGGATGTCAAGATTCTAACCGTGAGTATGGATCTGCCCTTTGCGCAACAGCGATGGTGCGGAGCTGCCGGGGTTAATCATGTGATCACCCTCTCTGACCATCGGGATGCAGCATTCGGTAAGGAATTCGGAGTGCTCATCAAAGAGCTTCGATTGTTGGCCCGGGCCGTCTTTATCATCGACCGTGAAGGCGTTATCCGTTATATCCAGCTGGTTAAGGAACTTTCTCAAGAGCCCGATTACGAGGCAGTATTATCGGCCTTGAAGGAGACGGTATAGGAACACGAATATTTTCCCATGCCATGCGCACCAACCCGTTTGATCCGTCCGCATCTCCCATCGTTGGGGGTAATCCAGCCACAAGCATCAGAGCCGTCTTGATATTTAAACCGGTCATTGATAATTGACATGGAAACCGGTATCCGGTTAACGTTTCGAAGGTTCCTGTTCTGAAAAACAGAGCCTTTTTTGGTATAAAATTTGCATAAATTTTTAAATTGCTGATGAAGGAATGAAAGTATCGAATCATTAAAAAAATAGGGTAAATAAAACAGTGCGATCAACAATCGATGATGAAAAGAAAATTCTGTTTGTGGATGACGAGGAAAATATTTTATCCATTGCATGCGAGTATTTCCGGCAAAGAGGTTATGGGGTCGTAACCGCAAAAAACGGGCGTGAAGCAGCCGGCATATTAAATTCGGAGCGGATCGACTGCTGTTTCACGGATATCAACATGCCGGAAATGGATGGTTTGGAACTTGCCGAGCATATTCGTATGAAAGACAACTCCATCCCCGTGGTGGTAATGACCGGATATCCTTCCATGGAAAACACCATAAAGACCTTAAAAAACGGTGTGGTGGATTTTCTCATTAAGCCGGTGAGTCTCAATCAGATGGAGCTATGCCTGAAGCGGGTATTTCGTGAACAGCAACTGTTTGTGGAAAATATACTCCTCAAAAAGGAAGTTGAGAGCAAAGAGCGTCTTGAAAAGCTGAATACCGAGCTGTTGGGCAAGGTGGATGAACTCAATACCCTTAACAAGATCATGAGCGATTTCACCGCAATCAGCACGAGTATGAGTGTTTTTAAACGGGCCGTGGACCTGGCTTTGGAAATTACCGGAGCTGACGATACCCGGTTCTATGTCATTAATGAGGCCGTTCAACGCCCCTTTGAAGTTGCCGCCGCCTATGGTGATCGGTCTTCTCTGGATACCGCTACTGCCGGGAATCGTTCCATTGAGACCTTGATTATGGAGACGGTGACGGATGAAATCCCCCTGCTGATCTCCCAAAACAACGGAGCAAGGGGATTGTCTCTGGAAATACGATCCTTGATGGCGGTTCCGCTAAAAATCCGTGAAAAGACATTCGGCGTATTGACGGCCATTAATCGTAATTTAGATGCCCGGTTTACTGAAAAAGATTTATACTACCTGTCTTTTATGACCCAGAATGCCGCCCGAGCAGTTGAGAATCTAGCCCTTTATGAAAATATCTACGAAAATCTGTTTGCGACCCTGTTTGCGTTTGTCAAGGCGCTCCAGGCACGGGATGAATATACGCAACGGCATTCCAATCGGGTAACCGGCTTGGCCCTAATGATCGGAAAGGCATTCGGATGTTCAACGGAAGAATTGGATATCTTAAATGTTGCAGGCAGACTGCATGATATCGGAAAAATCGGTATCCGGGACGACATCCTGTTGAAACCGGGCAAGCTGTCACAGGAAGAATTTGAGATCATCAAGCAGCATCCGGTCATCGGGTCTGAAATCGTCGAGCAGCTGGGACTGTGGGATCGAGAACTGCAAATTATCCGAGGCCACCACGAACGGTATGACGGCAAAGGGTATCCGGACGGGTTGAAAAAGGAAGAAATACCCCTTTTGGCCCGTATTCTCTTTGTCTGCGATGCGTATGACGCCATGGCATCGGATCGACCTTATCGTTCCGAGATGCCGAAGGATAGAATCATGCATATCATACAGCAGGGTTCAGGAACACAATTTGATCCTGATATCGTGGTAGTCTTTCTCAAGCTTTATGAGGAGGGTAAATTATCCATAGGAACGGAACAGACCCATGCATAACCCCTTTACCTTCCATTTATCCGTGGGCTAGTTGTTCCGGATACGTTTCATCATGGTCTCAAAATACCGGCGGATCGATGAGCGTGCTACCCATGAATGGTTCAGGGTTTACACGGAATAGCCTAAGTGTTATAAATCGATGGGCTTTTTGGAAAGCATTACAGGGTTTATATGTCGGATCAAGAAAAAGAAAAAAGAGAATTTGTTAGAGCGCCGCTGAACATCGATGCGAGGGTAAAGCCTCTAGATAGAGAGGGCTTGGATCGAAAACATGATATGAGATCTGCGTTTTCCTCCTTACCCCTGCCGGGTGGGTCATCTGAGGATTCTGACCGGATCGGTACCCAGGACAGCGTCATATCTTATCTGATGGAGTTTATGTTTCAAATCAATGAAAAGCTGGACATCGTCATCGATTTGCTGGGTGGAGAAAGATCGGACCAGAACACCATCGGGGTCCAGGAGACCGTCAATATCAGCGGCTCAGGAGTCAGCTTGGTTGTTTCCACTTCTGTGGACGTCGGCCTCCTGCTCGATATCTCACTATTCATACCGAATTTTCCTTTGGGTGTATTCAATGTCCAGGGAGAAGTGATTCGGGTTGAACCCAAACGGGGAGACAACGGCGGATTGTTTGAGATCGGAATTAAATTCTTGAACATGAGTGATGAAGAGCGGGAGCGGCTGATTGCTTTTACGTTTCGGCAACAACGAAGAACGATTCGCGATACCAAGGAGTACGACTAGTATATCCCCGGTCAACCCGGGGTAAGAATAACAGGAATATGCAATCAATAGACGCTGACGATAGACGCAAAAAGATACGTGTCGATTTTAGAACAGAGATCGTTATTCAAGCAGGCACAAAAGAATTCCATGTCACCGGAAGTTCAAAGGATTTAAGCGTGAGTGGAATTTTTGTGAAAACCGAACAGTCCATTCCACCCCATACGGAATGCCGGGTAAAGATTGTGCTCTCCGGAATGAGCGAGCCGCTGACCCTTCAGATCGAAGGTCGCGTGGTTCGGTCGAATACAACCGGTGTTGCAATTTCTTTTCGTTCAATGGATTTGGACAGTTATACGCATTTGAAAAACATCGTAAAATACAATGTCGATAATCCCGATGAGGTGTATTGAGCGGTTGTTTTTCTAAATCTTATGAAAGCATATTATACGGCAGTTGAAGTGGAGGGAGAAAAATGGATGTAGCTTTAATCAATCCCTTTATCAATGCAACAATTAAGGTCCTTGCTACCATGGCACAAGCCGAAGTCAAAGCCGGCAAACCCTATTTGAAGAAGGACAACATTGCAAAGGGAGACGTATCCGGTCTCATCGGTATCACCGGCGAGACAAACGGAACCATTGCGGTGACTTTTGATTCAGGGAGCATATTACAAATCGTCTCAAGCATGTTCGGTGAAGACGTCACCGAACTAAATTCTGAAGTTGCGGATGCTGTAGGTGAATTGACCAACATGATATCCGGACAGGCACGGCGTAAACTGGAAGAAGAAGGCAAATTATTTGAGGCGGCCATTCCGTCTGTGGTTACCGGTGCCAACCACGAAATCACGCATATCACAGAGGGTCCCATTATCGCAATTCCATTTCACACCGCAGGCGGCAGCTTTACCATAGAGATTTGTTTGGAAAGCTGAGTGGTGAGATAGAATCAAATAACCGAATATGAGGCTTCGGCCAGGACGGGCAACATGGACTTTTCGATGACAGTTTTGGTTGTTGATGATTTTGCGACTATGCGCAGAATCTTAAGAAATATATTCAAGCAGCTCGGTTTTGAAAATGTTATTGAAGCAGATGATGGAACCACTGCTCTTGAAGCTCTGAAAAAGAACAAGATCGACCTGATCGTATCGGACTGGAATATGCCGAAAATGACCGGTATGGAGCTTTTGAAAACGGTTCGGGCCAGTGATGAATATAAAGATATTCCCTTCCTTATGGTTACGGCAGAGGCCCAGAAGCAGAATGTCTTGGATGCAGTTCAAGCCGGTGTTTCCAATTATGTGGTTAAACCTTTCACGGCTGAACAGATATCCGATAAACTCGAAAAGATGTTCTGATAGCAGATAGCACCAGGTCGTTATCACGGCACCTGGTTCGTTAAAAAAAGAGGAATGTAGGTGAGCATGTCCAAAATACTTGTTGCCATGAACGATGCGAAAATAACGGATTATTATGCTGAAATGTTGGAACGTAACGGTTATCCCAACGAGATCATAAGCTCCGTCTCAGATGCCGAAAAGCGATTAGACAAGGAATCCTTCAATGCGGTGTTGACCGATTTCTCTTCCCAAGGGAAACAATTATTGGAAAGCGTTGTGCTTCAACATCCAGAGACCCGGTGTATTATCATCTCAAAAAAAGCGTCCGTCAGAGATTCCGTTGACGCCATCAAACGGGGGGCATTCCACTACCTTTCCAAATTAGACGACCCGAAAGAGATCATCACAACGGTTGAAAGCGCCGTGGATGACCAGAACTATACCGGCCCCCGACGGAGAAAATCGGATTTGCCTCAATCCAAAAAATTCGGCGAAATCATCGGGGACAGTCCGGCGATGATGAACGTGTTTCGGTCTGTCGAAAAGGTTTCCGCAACCGACAGCACGGTTTTGATTACCGGAGAGAGCGGAACCGGCAAAGAACTCATCGCCCGGGCCATTCACTACAACAGTGACCGCTATGCCAAGCCGTTGGTGATTATCAACTGTGGGGCGATTCCCGGCGAGCTTTTGGAGAGTGAACTGTTCGGCCACGAAAAGGGCGCCTTTACCGGAGCCCATCGAACCCGTATCGGACGATTCGAAATGGCCGATGGGGGAACCATCTTTTTAGATGAAATCGGTGACATGAGTCCGGATCTCCAGGTAAAACTCTTACGGGTGCTTCAGGAACAGAACTTTGAACGGGTGGGAAGCACCAAGACCATTAAAGTCGATGTCCGTATCCTTGCCGCAACCAACAAAAACCTCCTCAACTCCATAGAGGAAGGCAAGTTTCGGGAGGATCTATTTTACCGGTTGAATGTCATCCCCATCCATGTGCCGTCGCTGCGGGAAAGGAAATCGGATATTTTGCTTCTAAAGGATTACTTCTTGAAACGGATGGGCGGCAGGCGACGACAGGATCGGAAACGGATGAAGTCCTTTTCCGACGAGGCCATGGATCTGTTATTGAAATATAACTGGCCGGGCAATATCCGCGAGCTTGAAAACCTCATCGAACGAATGAGCGTATTGGTTGAAGAAGATGTCATCCAGACTTCAGATCTTCCTGAAAAAATCCGCGGAGATATCTCCGGGGAGCGAAGCGTCACGCAAGTTCCTTTTGATTCCGGAATCGGATTTAATGAGGCCGTTGAACAGTATCAAAAGGATTTGATTCTCCAGGCATTAAATCAGACCAACTGGGTAAAAGCCAAAGCCGCCGATCTGCTGAAAATGAACCGAACGACATTGGTCGAAAAGATTAAAAAAATGAAGTTGGAATCCACGCCCGTTTCCAAATCGGAAAAGAGTGTATCCGAATCTCTTTTATCTCCATAATTGTCAAATTATTGACAAAATTTTCATCACACCCTTACTACGCCAACAGAGCAGAATACCCGATCCCACTGTCATCCATACAGAGATTGAGATTTTTGTAAAACCCAACCGGCGTTAATCCATGTACCTATTTTTGTTGAAGATATACGAATTTCATATGGCATCCTTTGTGCATTGCTGACTATAATGCCGGTTGAAATTGTCAATATCGGCAACCATGAACCGGCTGGCACGCAGTTTGCTGTGGTAAAACGTGATAATTGCGAGATTGAGAGAATCGAAACCGACCATCATGATGTTAACGTATAAATCATTTAAACGCCTAATACCGCTTATTATCGTATGGGCTGTCATCCTACTCCCCCGACCTGCCGGCTCCCAATGGGTCCGCTTGATTGAATCGATCCGCCTGAGCGATACGCCTGAAACCGTAACCGTTAAATTAAACGGAAAAACGCCGTACCGGGTATTCCTGGTGGATAAAAAAGAGGTGGTCATTGCGTTAAAAAATGTAAAGCTTTCAAGCACCCTATCCAAGACTCGTATTAAAAAGGACTGGATTAAAAAGGTCAGGATTAATCGTCTCTCTGATCGTGTGGTGGTGGTATCGATTCTTACCCGGGTTGATATTAAGGGGTTGTCCTCGAGGTGGAATCAATCACAAAAAACACTCTCAATTCAATGCATACCGGTAAACAGACCGTCAAAGAAAAGGAAGAGAGCAAAAAAACCGGTTCAGAATCAACGTCAACGTCTTGCAGCCAAAAAGAAAGCCAAGACACCTCAGTCACCGGAGATTGCGGAGCCGACCTATACCGGGCTCCCGTTCAATATTACGCTGTCTCGATTAAATAAATGGAAACCGGCTCGATCGGACAGTCTGGATCAGATGGTCATCGACATGGAAACCGATCCTTGCATCAGTCATGCGGCAATCAGCAACGCCGTGGATTTAAGTCGCCGGTCAGCCTGGCAAAAGATGTTTGATGGACTGAATGCCTATATCCTTTCAAAATCGGAATCCCCCAAAGAATGTCTAGAGGCCGCCTATTATTTGAGATCCTATGCATTCTACAAGAAACTGGATGGTGCTGATGAAAATCAGCGACTGGAAGCGGTAGAACGCTTTCAGGAAGTGGTCAGCTACTATCCCAAATCCAAATACGCGCCATATGGTATTACCACCTTGGGCAAACTTCATCGCAAATTGAAAAACTACGGTGAGGCCCGGGGGTATTTCAAGGTCATATCGGATACATATCCGACATTCGCCGGGCTGCCGGAGGTGATGCTCGAACTGTCCCGGGTATACATCGAAACAGAGAAGATAAATCTGGCCATTTCGATTTTGGAAAGACTGCAGGCAAACCACCCCCAAAGCCCTTTTGTGTCGAATGCAAAACTTGAACTGGGTAAGGCCATGTATGAAGCCAATAATTTTCCAGAATCGCAACGGACACTTATCAGCCTTATGAAATCGGATCCCACAAAGGTTTTTGAGTCCCCCGATCTGCTGATCTATCTCGGCAACTGTTATTATCAGACCGGGAAATTTGCCAAAGCACGGGACGTTTTGCTGAGAGCGGTCAATTTCTTTCCGGATAACCCTGCCATTCCTGTCATCCTGAGCCGTATCGGCGATACCTATCGGGACGATAACCAGCCGGAAAAAGCGCAAAAGGTTCATGAGCATGTCATCAAAAACTATCCCCAATCCGACGGTTTTGTTATCAGCAGCGTGAGAATTGCGGAGTTTTTAAAGCGCCGAGCAGAAAAAGAAAACCTATACCGGATGATCATCGCCGATTATCCGGAACACCCTATGGCTCAATTGGCCATGTTAAAGCTTGCAGGGCTCCATACCAAAGAAGGGGAACATGAAAAGAGCATCGAGACCATCAAGGCTTTTCTTGCCAAGTATCCGGGAGCGCTTAAGAAGGAAGCGATCCATGTCATGAAGGACGCATACGGGACCCTGTTTCAGAAATTGATGAAAACCGATAATTCCACCGGAGTGCTTGCGTGGTACGAAAAGGATAAACACATCGTCAATCGTATCAACACCCCGGAGATTTATACCACCGTGGGAATGGCCTATTTAAAGGGGCATATTTATAAGGATGCGGCCGATCTCCTACAAAAAGCCTATCAGCTTTATGCAAAGGATAAGCGTCCCCCGGAGCTGTATTCGAATCTGGGGATATCCCTTCATGAATCGGGCCGGTCCGATTCTGCAATGAAGATTTTAAATGCATACACCCGTACCTATCCCAAGCATGCGGATATTGGAATTGCATATGCCCATATCGGTCAGATCTATCTTGAAAAAAAGAAATATAAAAAAGCGATAAAGGAACTCAAAACGGCGCTGCAAAAGAGTGAGGAAAAGACACTCCAGTCTACCATACTCTTGAGTGAGGCAGCGGCAAGGAAAGAGATCGGAGATTTGGAGACCGCAACGAACCGATATGTCAAGGCCATCAATATAATGGCGGCATTGCCTGATCAACCGCCGGAGCGGATTTCCCAGGCCTATCGGGATTTGGGGGAAACCTATTTACAACGGAAAGCCTATCTTAAAGCAGCGGACGCGCTTGCCATGTCCGTTAAGTTTTCCGAAAATAAAGAGAATGCGGACCTTCGGTTTATACTGGCTGAAGCCTATGAAAAGGGCAGGGCCATGGATCGGGCCGGAGAGGTATACCAGGAGATTATCAATCTCGGGGATCCATTCTGGGCGCGTTTGGCCCAGGAGAAACTGCGGGGCATTCAAATCGATAATAAATTGGGACCGGAAGCCTCTCTTAACGGATAACGGGTATGATACCGAATCGTAACATACTGATAGTGGAAGATAACCATAAAGAACGATCCATGCTCAGCCGGTCGGTGGAAGAATGGGGATTTCATGTGACCACCGCCCATGATGGTGCTGTTGCCGCTGAAAAGATAAAATCGGATCCATATCGCCTGGTCATTACCAGCTTCGAAGCTCCCGGAGTGAACGGCAAGGAACTCTTAAAGGCGACCCAATCGGAAAATGATCCTCCCCGGTTGCTGTTCCTTTCAAAACAAGCATCGGTGGAAGATGCCGTGGAGTTGATGAAAATCGGCGCTTTTGACTTCATCCTGAAACCCGTCGATTTCGAGCAATTGAAATTGACGATTCTGCGTGCTTTTGACGGCAACGGCAGCCCTATCCCTGCAAGCGTAAACCGGAAAAGGGAGAGGGAAATACATATCGTTACCCAAGACCCGTCCATGTTTCGCATTCTGGAACTGGCTCAGCAGGTTGCCGATAGCAAAGCATCGGTACTCATTCAAGGGGAAAGCGGCACGGGCAAAGAGCTTTTTGCCCGGCTTGTCCATTATCACAGCGGGCGCCGGAATGGGCCCTTTGTGGCCGTAAACTGCGGGGCCCTTCCGGAATCCCTGCTTGAAAGCGAAATGTTCGGGCATGAAAAGGGAGCCTTTACAGGGGCCGTGGCCAAAAAGCCCGGTAAATTTGAACTTGCCCATCAGGGTACGATTCTGCTGGATGAAATCACCGAGATGGCCTTTCATCTCCAGTCAAAGCTGCTTCGGGTTCTCCAGGAGCAGGAAGTGGACCGGGTAGGAGGTCTCAGTCCCGTATCTGTGGACACGCGGGTGATTGCCACCACCAACCGGGACATTCGAGAGACCATTGAAAAGGGATCCTTTCGGGAAGATCTCTTTTATCGACTGAATGTCATACCGATTAAAATTCCGTCTCTACGGCAGCGAAAAGACGATATTCCCATGCTGGCTCAACACTTTATTGAAAAGTACAATGCCATTGACAGGCGAAATGTCAAAAGCTTGACAAAGGGCGCGCTTGAAAAACTGGTCCGATTTCCCTTCCCCGGAAATGTACGAGAACTTGAGAATATTATGGAACGCGCCGTATTGCTGGCAGAAGGTGATGTGATTCAAGATACCGATCTGTTATTGGAAGAATCGCTGAAGGGCGTGCCTGAAACTCCGGAGCACTCCGATGCCCTCACCGCCGATATGTTGACCGGACCGTTGAAAGAGGTTGAGAAAAAGATCATCTTTCGAACCTTAGATCAGACCAACGGAAACCGCACCCATGCCGCCAAGGTTCTCGGCATCAGTGTCCGAACATTGCGAAATAAGCTGAATGAATACAAAGAAAATATGGACTCCCTCTAATTTTTTCCGAAAGATATCCAATTTCACCACTATTTGACACCCGCGTCACCATCGAGACCCCCTCATCGGTTCGTTCGGCCACAGGCCATATATAACTCACTGAAATTCGGATTAAAAAAAATCTTTTCATTTTCACCGATATCTTGCCGAATTCGGCATATTAATTGCTATCTACCCTAATAGATTTGGTTTAAATCCGATTGTGAACGATCAAAGGAAATAAAATTATGGTTGATCTGCTGATAACTGATAAGACGATAAATCTCTTGGAAAAATCCCTGGACGTCTCCGCCCGCCGGCATCGGATTATCACGAACAATATCGCAAACCAGGATACCATGGGATACCAACCCAAAGAATTGGATTTCAGAAAAACACTGGAGCAGGAGTTGGAAAAGGGTCCGGGATCGATGACCCGAACCCACTCCAAGCACTTGAAGCATCGATCAAAACCGTCTCGGTTGGCACGAGACCGGGCAGCCGGGCAGCCGGGCTCCGGTCCCTTCGATATCGAAAAGGAGATGACCAACCTTATGGAAAACAACATTAAATATCGGACCAGTGTAGAGATGCTGATTCGGAAAATGGGGATACTCAAAAACGCCATTGTTGAAGGAGGTCGTTAATGGATTTGTTGCAAGCATCACGAATTAGTGCCACCGGGCTTACCGCCCAGCGGATCAAGATGAAGGTCATTGCCGAAAACCTTGCCAATGCGGAGACCACCCGAACCCCGGAAGGCGGGCCGTACCGAAGAAAAATGGTCGTGCTTTCGGAAAAATCGGCCGAGCGGTTTCAAAGGGTATTGGGACGTTTGCAAGATGGGGAGAACGGGGTTGAGGTAACGGAGATTATTCCGTCAACTGATGATTTCCGGTTGGTGTACAACCCGAGTCATCCGGATGCGGATCCCGATACCGGATATGTAACCATGCCCAACATTAATGTGTTAACCGAAATGGCGGACATGATGGCGGCAAGGAGAGCTTACGATGCCAATGTTACGGTCATGTCCAACACAAAAGCGATGATCAATCGGGCGCTTGAGATCGGCAGATAAATAAACGCCGTGCCGTTAAGGCTTCGGCACCGGTGATAAGGAAGGAACCATGGATAAACTCATCATAGACCAAAGCATAACTTCTTCTCCGGCCCAAATCTTGAAAAAGACACGGGATCAGGGTTTCGGCAGTCGATTGAAGGCCGCCATCCAGGAGGTGAATCAAAATCAGCATTCGGCCGACAACGCCATTGAAAAAGTGGTTAAAGGGGAACTCGGTATCCATGAAGGAATGATAGCCATCGGCAAAGCGGACCGTTCCCTGAAACTGATTCTTCAGATCCGAAATAAGGTCATGGAGGCCTACAAGGAAATTAGTCGAATGCCTGTGTAGAATGAGAATGAACACGTTTATCGGAAAAAAATCAGTCATACAGACAGGAAAAGAACATGAGTCAATTGTTTGAGCAGATTATGGGTATATTCAGAAGCTTACCGGCATCACGGAAAGTGTTGATGGGAACCGTACTCTTAATGGTTGTGGCCGGTCTTTCGATCATGTTTCTCTGGGCCAATAAGATCGATTTCCAATCGGTTTTTACGAATCTATCTCCGGAAGATGCCTCTCAAATCGTAGAAAGATTGAAGGAACAAAAGATACCGTATCAATTGACGGGAAACGGTACCGGGATCATGGTGCCGGCAGACAAAGTCTATGATGTGCGATTGGCGATGGCCGGGGCCGGTATTCCCAAAGGCAATTCCGTGGGGTTTGAAATTTTTGATAACACCAATTTCGGTACCACCGAGTTTGTTCAGAAGTTGAATTATCAAAGGGCGCTCCAGGGAGAGCTGGCGAGAACCATTAAGCAGTTTCGGGAAGTCGTGGATGCCAAGGTCATGATCGTCATGCCCAAAGATTCGGTTTTCATGGAAGATGTGAAACGCGCGACGGCATCGGTCTTGCTCAAGACCCGATCCAATTTGGCTCGGGACAAGGTGGCTGCAGTGGTTCACCTGGTATCCAGTGCAATTGAGAATCTCACCCCGGATCGGGTGACGGTTGTGGATACCACCGGAAAAGTGCTCTCCACCGGGGTTCCGGAACAGGAAGAGGTCGATAGCCTGGCCAACAAACAGCTGGATTACAAACTCGCATTTGAACGGAATCTTGCAGGACGCATCCAGACCATGCTCGAGCGGATTGTGGGAGAAGGAAAGGCCATTGTTCGGGCGACGGTGGACATGGATTTTAACCAAGTGGACATCAACGAAGAGATATTCGACCCGGAGATACAGATTGTTCGGAGTCGCCAAAATACAACGGAGAGCCAGGATCTAAAATCCGCCCCTGCCGCTGCTGCGTCCAGTGTTAATCCGGTCACGAGCACCAATACCGCCAAAGAAACATCCGATGTGAGCAAACGCCAGGATGAGACGGTCAATTATGAGATCAATCGGACCATCAGACGAATCGTCCGGCCGGTGGGGTCGGTGAAGCGCCTGTCTGTTGCGGCAGTATTGGACGGGAAGCATGTGACGGAGACCGGAAAGGATGGAAATGTCGCACGAAAATACGTTGCCCGGTCCCCGGAAGAACTGGAGCAGTTCAAGAAAATCGTTCAAAAGGCCATGGGGTATGATGCCGACCGGGAAGATCAAGTCTCTGTGGAATCTTTCCCTTTTTCATATATGGGGGATCTGGAAATGACCGAACCGGCCGGGTTTGACTGGTCGGTATTCGCCAAGCAGCACGGACGCAGTCTCATTAACCTATTCCTGGTCCTGCTGGTGTTTCTGTTCATCGTACGTCCCTTGATCAAGAGTGTGAAGGCGGTGCGTAGCGAAGTCGGAGGACAAGCCTTGCTGGCTGAAGAAGAAAAAGCATTGCTTGAAGCTCCTGAATCCGGCCTGCTGCCTGAGCCGGTACTTTCGAATAACCGCTCCAAAGCCGTTCACCAATCGCAACAGGATGTTGAAAAAACCGCAACTCTCGTCAGAACCTGGGTAAATGAGGCCTAATGAAAAAACGAGCAATCGATCCGAGAAATCTAAACGGACCCCAGAAGGCCGCAATTTTTCTGCTGACTCTGGGGGAAGAACGTTCCTCTGAAATCTTCAAGCGGTTGAGTGAAGATGAAATCAAGCGGGTGGCCGCCAAGATGGCCGAGATCGAACAGATACCCCCCGAGGCCTTGAATGAAGTGATGGACGAATTTGTCGCCAAGTTTGACGATCAAAACCGGCTGGTGGTTAAAGGGGATGCATTTTTAAAGAATGTCATCGGAAAGACCACGGATAAGGCAACCGCGGATTCCATTTTCAGAGAGATTGAAGATCGTAAACATGAGCTCCCGTTTGTATGGAGCAGGGATGTGGATGTTACCACGCTAATTTCCCACATCGAAGGGGAGCACCCCCAGACCATTGCTATGATCATGGCCTATCTGCCGGCAGGAATTTCATCGGAGATCCTGATGTCCTTGCCGGATGAGCGAAAAGGGGACATCGCCATCCGGATCGCCCAATTAGGCAAGGTTCCGGATGAGACGGTACGGGAGGTGGATAAGGCCCTGCACGCAAAAATCAGTGACATGGGTGGAACCGGGGCGGAAGCGGGCGGGTTGCAAGCCTTGGTCGATATTTTAAACAGTTGCGATCGGTCAACCGAAGATATCATCATGGAAACCATGGAAGATGATCACGGGGATATGGCCAATGACCTCCGGGGATTGATGTTCGTGTTCGAAGATCTTTCAACGGTGGACGATCGCGGAATGCGCGAGATCTTGAAGAAGGTTGAAAGCCAGCAGCTGGTGCTTGCCATGAAAACCTCCAGTGAGGAAATGAAGCAGAAAATATTAGATAACCTGTCGTCAAGGGCGGCTGAAATGCTCATGGAAGATCTTGAGGTCATGGGGCCGGTCCGGTTGTCCGAGGTGGAAGAATCTCAGCAAGGCATCATCCGTGTGGCAAAGGAGTTAGAGGCAGAAGGAACCATTGTTCTGGGCGGCAAAGGAAAGGAGGATGTACTTGTCTGATTCTACGGCAAACCCTGCGTCTGAATGGAAACCCTTATTATTTGACAATCCCGGTACCGGAGGGAGTGAAAGTGACCCCGAGGGATCTCCTTTAGGTGAGCATCCGGATCGTGAATTTAAAATGCTCTACGATGCTTCGGAAGCCGGCACGGGCGCCAATCGGTTTACCCCGCTCTATGCAATGGCCGACTTCGACTGCGGGAGTGCAGCGGAACCGGATATTGAAACCTTAAGACAGCAGGCATATGAAGAAGGGCTGGCTGAAGGCGACGAAAAGGGCTTTCGGGAAGGGATAAAAAAAGCCGAACCGGTGGTGACCCGGATGCAGGAATTGCTGGCGGAACTTGAAGGACTCTGGCACCACCTGGTTCAGACCTATGAAGCTCAAATCATCGACCTTGTGGGGCGTGCGGCTGAAAAAGTGGTGTTATCGCATGTCTCCCTGGATCATGAGACCATCAAACGATCGATTCAGCAGGCCTTCGGTACCATCCCGGAACCGGTAAGCGCCACCATCGAAGTCAATCCAAAAGAAATGGAGTATATCGAAACCCTGAAAGAAGACTTCTTCACTCAGGTTAAAAGTTTGAGGCATGTCTCTCTCATTCCGAATGCTTCGGTCAGCCCGGGAGGATGCCGGATCAAAACCGACACCGGTGAAGTCGACGCCACCGTGGAGTCGCGATTGGATGCCGTTCGACAGAGCATCATGGATGTGTTCAGAGGAAAAGCTGCCGATGCCGGTTGAATTGAACCTAAAATGGGATTCGTATTTTGATGCATTGGATCGCTGTACGAGCCTGACCCTTGAAGGCCGGATCGTGAAAGTCATCGGTCTTATTGCCGAAGGTGAGGGGCTCGGTCTGAGCATCGGAAGTATGTGTCTGGTGGAGACCGATCAGGGGACGGAAATTCGGGCCGAAGTGGTGGGATTTAAAGACGACCGGATTCTTTTGATGCCTTACGGGGATACCCGCGGGATCAAACCCGGCAGCCGTATCCGGTTTCTGGATCGAAGCCCCCAGGTTCATGTGGGCGACGCATTCCTGGGAAGGGTTATTAACGGTATGGGGGAACCCATTGACGGCAAAGGCGAGATTTCAGCAAAGAGACAGTATCCGCTTTACGGTTCGGTCATCAATCCCATGGAGCGACGGCCCATTCGGGAGCTGTTGGATGTGGGAATCGGAGCCATCAATACCATGCTGCCCCTGGGCCGGGGACAGCGGGTCGCTATAATGTCAGGATCCGGTGTGGGCAAAAGTATTCTGATGAGCATGATGACACGGCATACCACGGCAGACGTGACCGTCATCGGACTTGTGGGTGAGCGGGGGCGTGAGGTCAAGGAGTTCGTGCAAGGTAACTTGGGATCCGAAGGGATGAAAAAAGCGGTGGTTGTTGCCGCCACTTCGGACAGTCCCCCTCTGGTTCGCATGCGGGGTGCCTATCTGGCCACGACCCTGGCGGAATATTTCAGGGATCAAGGAAAGGATGTCCTGCTCATTATCGACTCCATCACCCGTTTCGCCATGTCGTCCAGGGACGTCGGTCTGGCCGCGGGAGAACCCCCCACCACTCGGGGATACACGCCTTCCTTTTTCGCACAGATACCGGTGTTGCTCGAGCGGGCCGGAAGCGTTCAGGGCAAGGGGAGCATTACCGGAATTTACACGGTTCTGGTGGAAGGGGATGACTTGAATGACCCGGTGGGGGATACGGTTCGATCCATAGTGGACGGACACATCGTGCTGTCCCGAAAACTTGCAAATCGGGGGTATTATCCGGCCATCGATGTGTTGGACAGTGTGAGCCGGGTTTGTACGGATGTTGTGGATGCCGAGCATATCCATTTGAGGGATAAGGTTGTCGATGTGCTTTCCACTTATCGGGATGTGGAAGATATGATCACCATCGGTGCATACACCGACGGAACAGACTCCCGGGTGGATAAAGCCAAACAGCTGGTTCCGAAGTTCGAAGATCTTTTTCAACAGGATATCGCCCATCGGGTTTCCTATGATCAAGGATTAAACAGCCTCAAGGCAATATATCAGGAGTAAGATCATGCGCATTTTTAAATTTCGTCTCGAACCGTTATTGCGATATCGAGAACATCTGGCCGAGCAAACCCAGCTGGAACTCGCAAAGATCAGTTCCGATATCCTCGTAAGTGAAGATCGCATCGCGCGGCTGGAGAAGTCATATGCCCACACTGCAGAAGAACTGGATCAAAAGGTGGGTTCCGGTATCGATGCAAAGCGATATAAACAGTTCACCCATTTCCTTGCGGGGATTGAATCGAACATTGAATCGGAAAACATTCAAAGAAGAGAATTGCTCAAGCACCTTGAAGAAAAACAGAAAGAACTCAAGCAACGAACCACAGACAAAAAGGCGTTGGAAATCTTGAAAAATAGACGGAGAGAAGATTACTACCAGGAAATGTTAAGATTAGACCAGAAAGAATCGGACGATATGGTCATTCTCCGTCAAGCAAGAGGAGTCGGTGCATGAACAGCAAAAGGCGATTTCCTATGAAAGCATTGTTGATCGGTTTGTTGACCGCAAAAATCGGGGTAACCCTGGTCTATTTAACCGGAACCGTCTCCATCTCGGAATTCTTCTTGGCGCAGCCGGCAGCCATTGCCCAGGAAAAACCTGCAGAAAGCCAGGAGAACAAGACAAAAACCGTCGAGACCGCAGCTAAGCCGAAGACGCCGCCGCCCAATGTGGACATTACCGCCGTATTGAAGCGGTTGGATCGCGACCGGAAGCAAATCGAAAGGGAGAGGGAGAATATCCAAAAGCAGCATGCACAATTGGATGTCCTCAAGCAGGAGATAGAGGAGAAGGTCGAAAAGCTTTCAAAGATTCAACAGCAGATTGCCGC